>CAYPMS010000310.1:0-1536 GCA_964411655.1 uncultured Fibrobacter sp. | reverse complement strand
AGTTCAGTTTTGCCCCGGTTTATTCTGAAAAAGAATTCATCTATGGACAGAACAGCCGGTTTCATCTTATAAATATTGATAATCGAAATGTACACACTTATGATCTGTTTGGAAATATCATCCAATACATGGGGGAATATTTCTATCGAGTTGAATATACTGGTACGGCTAGGTACTTCTTATGTGAAAAAGGAGAACCAAATTCGACAAGTCTTCTAAAGAATATCAAAGTGATTGAATTTAAAGATACTATAATCGAACGAGGCAGTCTTTCTGCCGGCGTAATCACTTCTTCCTACGATCAACCATGGCAATTCAACAACAATGTGATTTTTACTTATGATAGTGCCGCAAACAAACTTCTCTGCCACACCACAGAACTCAAACAGACCACTCACCCATTTGCAGAGATTTTCAATAGAAACAGCAGAGAATTCCGGAAATTGAAGGAGTTCTTAATTCATCCGACTTTGCCTTTCGGAATTGTTGTGGAAATCGGTAAGGACATTGACTGGAGCAAGGTTGATTCGATGCTAGTATCTGAAGCAAGAACAAAACTGGAAGATATGCTTGATGCTCAAAGCCGGATTCACGGTTTATACCTTCTCCGCTGGGACACTCAGGACACAAATAAACAATTTATTCCTGTATTTACTGAACCAATGTCGGTAATTCCAGATCTTCATCCTAAAACATATTCGGACTTTCAATGGTCACCAGACGGGAATTGGCTTGTTTTCAGAGATGAGACACAATATTCGGAGTGGCAGGAAGGAACACCTACCGCTGAACAAAGTCCGGTATTTATTGCATTACCAATAACTGACAAAAGTCCAATGTATTTCGGTGAACCCCTATATCTTGGAAAAGTGATGAGAGAAAACGCCAGACCAGAGTCAAGTGCATGGACACAAAAACCGGTAAGCTTTGTGGTATCTGATGGGCTCGCATTATATAAATGGGACCTTGACAACCTGAGCTCAGCTATGCAGATAAATAGTCCAAAAGATGTTATAAAATCGAAGTAGGAATAAAGAATCGTAACTACATAGTGAACCACACGAAAAACAGCCAAAGCTGAACCAACTCAAAGAATAAAAGGGCTGAACAAGATTTTAGAGATTCAAAAGGAAGTCGAAAACCTCAAAAAGGCATTGGAAAAATGGGATACGGAAGGATTCTAATACTATTGACGGCCCTTCTGGTCGCCTGTAATAGCAAACCGGACTATACCTTATCAAAAGAGGATATAAAGATTATGAAGGAGCGATTCATTTTTAATCAGAATGGCAAGAAGGCATACATGCCTCTCATTTACGGCCTCAAGAATTATGTTTTCAGAATATTCTCTGTTCCTGGCAAGAACCGCGTAGGAACTATCGAGCTGGATAATGGGTTTACCCTGATCGAATTCAAAGATAATGAGCTTGATTATGATTTGATTGTAAAAGATTATGAAGAGGAAGTTCATGGTGATTTCAAGTTCAGTTTTGCCCCGGTTTATTCTGAAAAAGAATTCATCTATGGACAGAACAG
>CAYPMS010000309.1:0-1551 GCA_964411655.1 uncultured Fibrobacter sp. | reverse complement strand
TCATTCTCTCCCATACCATCTTCGATAGATACTATAGGATATTTTTTCACCCAGTTCTCCCAGTGTTCAACCATCTGTTCTGATGTCAGTTTGTTTTTTGTCGATTTGAAAAAGAGGTAGGAACCATTATCCCACATCTCACTTGTAGCAGGATCGAGGCAGATGGAGATATCGACACCAGGTTTGTAACCAGCCTTAGTGATAGCTTCCAGTATTGTTTCAACTGCTTCTTCATTTGACTTGAGATTAGGAGCAAAACCACCTTCATCTCCGACCGCAGTAGCATAACCCTTGCTGGAAAGAACCGCTTTTAAGGCATGGAAAGTTTCTGCACCCATCCTGATTGCAGTTTTGAAATCAGGAGCATTGTGCGGAGCAATCATGAATTCCTGAAAATCGACGTTGTTATCTGCATGGCGGCCACCATTGATAACGTTCATGCAGGGTACAGGAAGAACTGATGCATTTGCACCACCAAGGTAACGGTAAAGCGGCAATCCTTTTGCCTTTGCAGCTGCATGTGCCACTGCCAGAGATACTGCCAGAATTGCATTTGCACCCAGTTTGGCTTTGTTATGGGTACCATCAAGTTCGATCATTACTGCATCGATCGCACGTTGTGCATCAACTGGCATTCCAACGATAGCCGGCTGAATTTTTTCATTAATATTTTTAACAGCGGTGAGAACACCTTTGCCCATATAACGCTTGGGGTCTTTATCTCTTAACTCCACAGCTTCCTTCTCACCGGTAGATGCACCGGATGGAACCATTGCATTTGCAACAATGCCATTGTCCAGAGTTACAACCGCCTCTACTGTAGGATTACCCCTTGAATCGATTATTTCACGACCTTTCACACTCTGAATCTTCATTATGCCTCCTCTTATGAATTAATATGTTAAAAGGATGTTTTCTCACAGGCACATCAAACCTTTCAGATTTCCAAGATCAATGCACCCGAAATGATTTCTTTACGGAAATTAAGTTACCTAAACTGATCAATTTTTCAGTTGCATAGCAGCCTTTTTATCACAGAATTTGCAGCAAATGGGATAACAATATAACCAGAAAGCCCAAAAACCCTGTATAAAAAGCGTCTAAGCGAGTCACTCCATAAGTATCGTTTCATTCAGGTTATACAAAATAAGTTAAAACAATGGCGATACTTAAATTTTTTAACTATTTCTGAGATGGCCGTTTTTCACACATTCTGAGGAGTATCTGTATAAGGACGGTCAATAATCAGATCGTAAACATGGCCACGGCTTATTCTTTTAACTTTAAAGGAGACATTCTGATATGATGTGGAAAAATTTTCAGGTACATTACCTGCACACTGGCCCTGGATCCATTCATCAACCGACAGATCCCAGTCGGGCAAATCCTTGTGTACCTGTTTTTTCAATTTTTCAAATGTAACTCCACCACCAGCCCTGAAACGGTTTTCTGAAAGCTGCACCAATAACTCCGGCGGTTTATCATATTCATCCTCCAGTTCACCAACCAGAGCCTCTATCAGATCCTCAAGAGTAACCATTCCAATAATTT
>CAYPMS010000308.1:0-1567 GCA_964411655.1 uncultured Fibrobacter sp. | reverse complement strand
CCGGTTTCCCTTGAATGGGACTTGTCAATTCTATAAAAACGTTCAAACACCCGGCTTTGGTGCTCTCTGGGAATGCCAAAACCATTATCTGCAACGGTTAGTACGACATTATCGGGTAAAGCTCTGACACTTACATCAACCGTGCCTTTTTCATAATTGTATTTGATTGCATTATCGCACAGGTTATAGATCATTTCCTCCAGGATTTGCCTGACACCTGAAATGATAGCATTCTCACCGCTGACTGACAGCTTTATCTGTTTCTGCTGCGCAAGGGAAGATAGTCTGCTGACTGTTTCCGTTGCCAATTCCAATAAGTCAATCTCTTCAAAAGGAAGCTGAACATTTTTCTCATCCAGCCTGGAGATCCGTATCACATCGTCTATAAGGTTTATGAGATGCCTTGCTTCTTTGTATATGCGGTTAGCAAACTCGGGAATGTCCTCCGGCTGCACCATGCCGTTTTTCATAAGCTCTGCATAACCTGAAATGGAGGTAAGGGGCGTTTTGAGTTCATGGGACACATTGGCAGTAAACTCACGGCGCATTTTTTCAGCAGATTGTTTCTCTGTTATATCCAGTATAAATAGAATAACTCCTTTGACAACCATATCATCCTTAACAGGGCTGACCAGTAAATGAAAAGAATCCTCACCAATTGTAAATGTATTTTCAAATAAATGCCCGCCCATAGCTGTCTCTATTGCTTTTTGGAGGGGTATGCTTCGATCTAAGGTTAATATATGCTTGTTAATTATATCCTGGGTGCTTACATTAAATATGCTTGCAGCACTTTTGTTGATGAATAATATCAAGCCTTTGTTGTTTAAAACTATTATTCCTTCGCTGATATTTTCCGTAATCGCATTAAACTCTTCCTGCTTCTCCTTCAGCCTTTTGAACTGGCTTTCGATCTGTTCGTTCTGTCTTGCCATGCGGGACAGCAGTGGGGACAATTCGTCATAGACATCATTGGATAACGGATTCTCCAAATTTAAGTTGTTTAAAGGGAAAATAATTTTTTTCGTAAGCAGATTGGCAATGATCATGGTCAGCAGTATAACCAGTAGTGTAATTAAAGCGATATACGGTATAAAACCTAAAACAAATTTGAAAACACTGTTTGTTGTGGCTGATACTCTCAGAACTGTGCCGTCATTGAGCCGGACAGCCCGATAAAATGTCTGTGTACCAAGAGTTTTGGAAAGATGAACTGCTTCACCGAAGCCGTTTTTCAATGCATCGGCAATTTCCGGCCTATTGAGGTGGTTTTCCATGTTTTCTGCTTTAACCATATTATCAAACAAAACAGTTCCGTCACTTGCTACCCATGTGATCCTGCTGGAGTTTTCCTGATTTTTAAGGCCGGAAAAAACCTGTTCTCCGATTATATTGTAGCCGTTTGAGATAAAAAGAGCTTCATTTCTGATTTCCTGCTGCATCTGGATATGGAATTCTCTGTATATGACTCCGGTTATAAGAAAGGAAGTGAGTAAAATGGTTATAAAGGCGAGCAGCAGCATGCTTTTATAAATACGCTTTTTCATGCATTTCCTCCGATCCTGTA
>CAYPMS010000307.1:0-1579 GCA_964411655.1 uncultured Fibrobacter sp. | reverse complement strand
AGCATTTTATTAGCTTTTCGATTGACATTAATCAAACTTAACCGGACACTACTGCACTAGTTTTTCTATCTGTGATTATACGAAAAGAAACTAAAACTCTCCAGACATATAAGAGATGAACACATGTGAGCATGCCAGGTATAATTTGAATCGATGGCGCTTTGTTTATGAGAATAGTCAGATGCGTGATTACTGAATTCTGCGAATGTGCTTATCGTAATGCTGGTGATACTCAGATAACCTGAAATTTTGGCAAGCCGCTTTCTTCTGATTTCTTCAGGTCATATTGGATACTTGCGCGCCATACCAGAAACAGAAAACTGTTTTCCTTGTTTATCAGCAGGGTTTGAAGGATAGGGGCCGGTTCTACTGGTGAATTGTTGATAAAAAAAGTGATTACCGGTTTTTCATTTGGAAGGTCGAATTCAAAAATCGGTTTTTGAGGATCCATATAGATAAGCTTTACGTGCTCATCGCCCTGAAGAAGGTGATTGCAGAGGCCTTCGGAAGCACCCTGGAAGAAGCGGAAGTCCAGTTTGGGAATGGCATCGGAAGAGTCGGAAGTAAAAGGGGAAGCTCCGGCGAAAGTAAATCTGGGAAAGAATTTGTGCCTTGTCCATCCAAAGCTCATTGGTTTGGGAGCTTTTTTCCAGTCATTGAACTTGCGCAGAACCAGCTCATGTGGTTGCAGGGGCCGCTGGGGATCTTCGAGATTTGGAACTAGGATTTCCGAATATTTTTCAAATCCTCCTTTAAGATAGAATCCTCTGCCAATCGGATTGGGTGGGTAGGGGAAGAGGGAGCCATCTTTGGTTTTCGCAACTCCTCCATACGCATTATTCCAGCCAAGCTCTTTTTGTTGGTAAGGAACCGGGTCAGTAAATTTTACTCCTCTGATCAGCCCCCTTTTTAACTTTCTCTCTCCGAATACCCTTATTTTCTTTTGAACAGGACCGATTTGTATTTCACAATCAAGATAGAAAGCTTTTTTGCCTTTCGGGGAATAGGCATTTGAGAGCACTACAATATCTGTATTTTGTTTGTATGGAACCAGATCGGATTCTTCAAGAATTTCCGAAGTAATGGGATTAGCAGGATCGGCGTATATTTCAGAGGTGTTAAGTGGAGGTTGCTTTTGGACTGGAATAATCCCTTTAGGGCAAATGGTATAGGATTTCTTGGCCAGCACCGACAAAATCGGTTTGCCATCGGGACTGAAACCGGGAATCATGGCAGTTTGCCATTTCATTCGTTTTCTCCCCCAAAACTATCATTATATTGTACGGAATATAAATAAAAAGATGGCTGGATGATCGGTTAAATTTAACATAATCGAAGAGCTACAAAGTATGAAAGGACTATGAAAACAGGGTAGAGATCTGTTTCAGAAAAGTCTGCAGTGTGTCATTTGTCAGGCATGAAATGATGCCCGGAGAGCATTATTTCAATCCTGTGTTATTCAACCTAAATTCCGCAGTTGAACGCGGCGCATATGCGTCCGATGCAAGATCGGGATTGAGCGCCAAGCCATTCACGCGGTTTGACCTTATCACGTTGTCACATTCGTTCTTTAAGCGTA
>CAYPMS010000306.1:0-1600 GCA_964411655.1 uncultured Fibrobacter sp. | reverse complement strand
TCCGTAGTTGGTAAAAGCTCTGAAATTGATTCCACCCATAAATTTGTGATAACCATCAGACATAACGGTTATATTATTAAGCGGATTTTGGTACCGATCCAAATATTTCAAATACTCATAATAAGCGTAAGGAGTTATTTTAACAGTTTCTTTTTTCAACACATCCACTGAACCGATTACATAAGTGGCTAATGTTCCACTTGTATTATTTGATGCTTTCCGGTGATCAGTAATATGCTGATAGTTAACTTCTGCCTGAAGAGTAGTTCTCCATTTGCTTAACCGAATATCGCCACCTACAACATTTTCCCTGTACATGAATGTGTCGACATCTGAAAATTGGGATGAAAATGCGAAGTTATTGAGATCTTTTATGGTATATACAGCATAGCGCAGTTTAGTATTTACCCTTCCGGTGTAACCACTGAATCCAATATTGAATTCATCCAGAAGAGGAAGATTCAGCCGCAACTGGCCCCCAACAGAGAGATCTTTGACATTATATAATGACTGATTGTCTCTGCCTGAAGAGAAATAAATATAATACGACAGATCTGCATCACCGATAAATATTTTACCATCTTCCATTATTCCCAACTGTGATTTGGGATAAATCTGAGCATAGCTGTATTGAGTGGGTTGACTTATGGTCATTATTACCGGTGAACCGTGATCTACATTCCAAATTCCAGCCGGAGTGATAAATTTTCCAAAAGTAAAATTAAAATATCGATTCAGATAGACTGAAAACAGAGCCCTCTCAACTGAAAACGATCCCCACTCAAAGATAGTTATACCTCTTTGAATCTTGTTTTTAGGAGCCAGTTTAGGCGTGACCCACACCGAATCAGATCCAGGAAAATACAATTCCGGCATGGGAGGTATAACCCAGCGTAGACCAACTGAATCCTGGAAATAAACCGGCTCATCCTGAAAGCTCAGTTCAGCCAGAAATCTCAGATGTTTATTGGGTCGGAAACTGGTGTACAAATTGACATGATCAAGACTGAAATTTGCCTTTTCATCCATCTTATCGATTGCCCGCACAATCGAATTTTCTTCAGGAAAATATTTTGTTATTGCCATGTCAGCAAATCCATAGATCTGGAATTTATCATCGCTTTGCGCAAAAACTGACAGAGAGCATGTTAAAACGGCAAGCGCGGTCTTAAAGCTCTTACCTATTCTCTTTTTTAGCACAACCATACCTGTACCTCTTCTTTTTATAGTGAACAAAAAGTGCAATCGAGGACGTTTCCCGGCATCAAATCCACATCCACTTTACACCTGATTATTATCAATCAGCCTGGCATATTCATAAGACAAATTGTTTAACTGTATTGGTTAACTCTAACGAAAGTTGCTGGAGCTCCTTTACACTGTTTTTGATCTCTTCAGCACTCCGGGCGGATACCGATACAGCCTCATCAACCGTGAGAAAACCATTGGAAATCCGATTCATCTCTTCAGCCCAGCGGATAACATCTGAGGAAATCATCTGTGCGTTTGCAGATGTACTGTTTCCAATTCTGGCAATTCCGGCGATAGTAGAACTTTGCTGATCTACAGCTGCAGCTATAAACTGAGAAATTGTATTAAT
>CAYPMS010000305.1:0-1632 GCA_964411655.1 uncultured Fibrobacter sp. | reverse complement strand
AAATGCTTCAACCCTTATAGTAATTTCATGAACTTACTACCTGAATAGTTACCATCAATCCACGAAAGAATGCTGTCAATACTCAGAATACAAAACAAAAGAACTGCTGCAACAGGCAATACAAGAATAGTTTTAGGTGTAGATTCGTTTGTTTTAAAACAACCTTCCCTATATCACGAGAACGCTTTATCATTTAGCTTAAGAACAGTATTAAGCCTGTTTATTAAATCTTATGTCAATTTTTTACCATCAATCACAAGCCTTACAAAACTTTTTGAATTAAATCCGGCCTTATTTGCAACGTATTTAAATGAGAATGCTTAAAATGATGATTTCTGTTCGTTAGAGAAATCTTTTAAGGACAATCGATAATCAACACTATCATAAATGCTTGACATATTATTTCTTTGTTGCTATGTGTTAAAGATAAAACTCCGGCTTTGACTTAGCTATTTTTTGAATGACTGAAATGCACAAAAGGTTCTCTTAGCAGAAAACACTTATTATTACCCGGGGGGCCTTGGGACCTCCTGGCCTGATTCTTCATACGTTCCAGTTTTCGGAACACTTTTTAATTGAAACCCGTTCAAATTCATGACAATTCAGTTTGCTATACCTTAGATTAAATACGAACAAATCTACCTTTATAGTGATTCCGGAGAACCCGGATAAGCAGAACTCAGAATTGGACAAGATGGGCAGGTGATGGATTCTCTATATGATAAAGCCAGACGGGAAATAACATGTTAAGCAGATTTCAGTAAATTAAATATCTGAAATTGTTATTGTTTTATTGCAGTCCAATACAAAGGGATTTGAGATGGTTATAAAAAGGGCAGGATTGTTTTTTCTAAATGCTATTATAATTGTTTCTTCGGGGCAGTTTTTTCAGGCAGACGCATTGAATAATGGTCTGGCCAAAACTCCACCCATGGGTTGGAACAGTTGGAATATCTTTCACGAAAATATCAATGAAACACAGATTAAGCAGATCGCAGATGCAATGGTTACTTCCGGAATGAAAGATGCCGGATACATATATCTGAATCTTGACGATAACTGGATGGCCACATCACGCGATGCAAATGGGAAGCTAAGGGCTGATCCGGTACGGTTTCCCTCCGGAATGAAAGCACTTGGTTATTATATCCACTCTAAAGGATTGAAGTTTGGTATTTACGGTGACCGTGGATTGAGAACATGCCATCACTATTATGCCGGGCCACAAGGTTCAGGAAGCGGAAGTTACGGCAAGGAGCAACTGGATGCAAATACTTTTGCAGAATGGGGTGTTGATTATTTGAAATATGACAATTGTGATCCTGCTCCTGGTTCAAACCAGCAAAGAGATTATGAAAGAATGCGTGATGCACTTGCCAACTGTGGCAGAGATATTGTTTTCAGTGTCTGTGCCTGGGGATACCAGAACTGGATGCCGTCAACGGGTAACTTGTGGCGTACCACAGGGGATATTACAGACAAATGGGATAATGGTAACGACTGGTTTGTTGGTATAATCAATGCAATCGACAGGAATGCTCAGTACGCGTCTGTGGCCGGCCCCGGAGGCTGGAATGATCCAGACATGCTTGAGATTGGAAATGGAGGGTGCACCACTGAAGAATATCGTAC
>CAYPMS010000304.1:0-1652 GCA_964411655.1 uncultured Fibrobacter sp. | reverse complement strand
ATATAAAACGAAGAGGGAGGAATAATGCAATCTCAGATGCCCGCAAGCTCTACTGCTACTTTGCGGTTACAATACTGGAGATGAAAACTATAAGTACCGCGGAAAGACTGAATGTAACCAGCACTGCAGTGTGTAGGCTGGCGAAACTGGGAGAAAAAATTGCCAAAAGTAAGGGGATGGAGTTCCCTGTTCACTAAAGAGAGTGTCTTAGAGAGCCTGATTTGAAATCGAACTTTGGCTAATCTGGTTTAAGTGTGGAAAGTTAGAAAAAAGTGTGTTGGCACCCCTGATATAGTTTAGTTTTATACCTCTTTCACAGGCGAATGATGGAGGTAAAGGATGCCAACGGAAATAGAAATACTAAACCGGCTAATAAATATCAAGGATTATGTTGTAGATTTAACAACAACAGAATTTGATGAGGAGAACAAAACAGTAAGATTTTTCATGGTACCTCAAAAGACTGCTATCTGCAACCATTGTGGGAGTTTATTCGAACAGGTAAAAGATAGAAAGCTCCGTTGGTATACTGATCTCTTTTTTGGTATCTGGAGAGCTGAGGTCTGGATTTATAAGAGGCGTGTAAAATGCAGTAAATGTGGAGTCAGATCAGAGCGAACGCAGTTTGCAGATGACCGTTCAAACTACACTAGGAGATTTGAGTGTCAGTGTTTAAGGACACCATAGAAGAACCAATTGCAAAAGTTAGTAAACGTTGGGAACTGAGCTGGGATGCCGTTAAAAATATTGAACATAAATATTTACAGATATGGGAAAAGTACAAAGGTCCACCAAAAAAAGTTAAGTGGTTTGGTATAGATGAGATTTGCTTTGGCAGCAAAAGTAACCTTTATACCATAGTAAGTGACTTGGAGCGAGGCGAAGTGTTGGGATTAATATCTGGAAACAGTACTGGTTCTATTGATTCTTTTTTCAAACACATAGGAGAAGCATTTTGTAACGGTATACAAGCGGTGTGTATCGATATGTGGAAGGCATTTGATACAAGTGTCCGGAATAACTGTAAAAATGCCAAAATTATCTATGATAAATTCCATATTATGAGGCATCTTAATAACGCTGTGGATGAAGTAAGAAGAAATGAATTTTTCAGAAAGGGTAATGAAAGGCGGGAAATGATTCGCGGCAAAAGATGGCTGTTGTTGCGCAGGTGGTTTAATCTTTCTGTCAGTCAGAAACACCTCTTGAAGGATGTTTTTGCAATGAACAGAAAATTGTCAAAAGCACATTATCTTAAGGAAATCTTTGGACACCTGTGGTTTTATAAAAACAGAACCTGGGCATTGAACTTTTTGAAACGATGGCGTGCAGAACTCAGATGGCAACGTTTATTGCCGTTAGAGAAGTTTTATTCAATGGTCGAGAAGCATTTGGATGGCATTTTAAATTACTGTGATATTAAACTTCCATTAGGGCTTGTGGAAAGCCTGAATGAAAAAATAAAAACATTACTTAGAAGATCTCGAGGATTTATAAATGAACAACAACATTTTGCTTTGCGTATCATGTTTATGACAGACTCACAGAGATACAATTTTCTTAGTGGTTTCCACACTTAAGCCAGAATGGTCCGAATTTTTTTGTAAGGAGATTCTGATTCTTCTGCAGAATTATTAGCACTATGCTGGCAG
>CAYPMS010000303.1:0-1680 GCA_964411655.1 uncultured Fibrobacter sp. | reverse complement strand
ATACTTGGAGCACGATAGGCAGTGCTGTAGAGAGTTTTTATATTAACATTATCAAAAGGATAGAAAATCAATCCTGCTCTGGGATTAAAATCTACATCAAAGTCTTTTACTTTATTTAATTGAATGCCTCCAATTGCCTTGCACCAGTCCCATCGATAATCCAATTGAAGATAACTGGAAAAATGAAGCTGTTCGTGTCCTTCGTTAAACTTTTCCTCTTTAACTAAAGCATTACCTTCTGTGCCGGTTATATATCCGAAGACTCCACCAAGCAGAATGTTGAAATTCTCAAACGGTTTAAAGTGGTTAGTCTCTTCTACGATGATTTCATAGGCATCTCTGGAAGTAAATGGAAACATAGTTGTTTCAAGTTTGGATCTTGTACCTGTAGCATTGATACTGAAAGAGTAGAAGTCATTAAATTCATGCTCATATCCAATGTCTGCAAAATATTTTTCCCATGTTATACGTCCGGTTGCGTCACCAAATGGGAAACTGGCTTTTGCTTTCTGATAATCAGGGACAAAATACTGTGTACTCCACTGATTAATCGATCCCATCAGGCGCAGTCCTCTAAAACTCAGTTCCCCATATAGACCGGGTCCATAATCGGGAATGGTAACATTAACAGTATCAATCCCACCAAAATCATCTTTTGGTGCCAGCCAGTCAGTGTTCCAACCGCTTCTATCTGCATACCTTCCGGCAATAACCACTCCGAAATCACCGAGTTTGTAGTTAATATTTGCAGAAACATGATTGTGCAGATCCTCTCCCAATGCACCAGTGACCGTTACACTGTTTAAGTCTGGACTTTTGGTTACCACATTTATAACTGCAGAGAAAGCCTGGGAGCCGTAAAGCACAGAGCCTGGTCCCCTTATTACTTCGATTCTTTCTATCACTGTCACCGGAAATGATTCGTACATTTCACTCTTAATACCGCCTTCAAGAACTTCCCTGACTGGACGTCCGTTAATCAGAAACAGGATATGGCTTGATGAAGGCATCACCTGATCACCACGGGAAGCAATAACTGAACGATCTGTCATATAAACTGTAGTACCTAAAAGACTTGGCACCCTTTTAAGAACATCACCAAGAGTTGTACCCCCGAACCGCTTAAGTTGATCCTGAGTAATAACAGAAATTACTCCTGGCGCATCTGAAATGCTTTCTTCACTTTTTGAAGCGACCTTTATCTTGATATTAACAAGATCCTCCAGACTCATGTCGGTTCCTTCCAACGACATCTCCTGTCCATTTGCAGAATAAATGGATAAAAGTAAAAAAACTGAAATAACAGAGGACATCCGGCACTTCTTTTTTTGTATATGGTTCATAACCACTCCAGACGTTTGAAAACCAGGTGAAAGGTGATATATCAGTTAATTCAAATAAATCAAGAACACAGTTTCAAAAAATATGAAACAACATAATTTTTTCGAGTATCAATATCAAAGGAAATAAAAAGAATTCTTTTATCAGATCACTTATAGTTATGTAGTTCGAGTTAATTTTTGGAAAATCTACACTATCTGTATATAGCTGCTTAATAATATTGGATAAGCTTAGTCTATTTACCAAGTAAAAAAGGTATCATATTGCCCCCTGATAATTTATAATGTTCGGTTAAATATCACTTTCGAACAATAAGTGTTTTAAACACCTCTTCTCAAG
>CAYPMS010000302.1:0-1686 GCA_964411655.1 uncultured Fibrobacter sp. | reverse complement strand
CCCAGAGTTCCTAAGATAAAAATCAAGTGTTTTTTCAGTATGGTGCTCACAACAGAGCACCATCACATACCCTTTTCTTTTAAACCAAAACAGTATTATTTTTAAAGAAGGAGCCAGGTGATCCCGCATTCAGTAATTTATTACTTTGGGACCCTGTGTTCCTTCTTTTTTTGGCCTGCCGTAATGAAACAGGTGCGAATATATCGTTAGGTTGATACCGACGCACCCTCTTAAGTTTTTGCTCCTGATGATCAACATCACCTTTATTTGCTGCTTTTTCTCTGTTGCGCTTATCTATTTCAAGATCAAAAGGGGTGTTGCTTTTTAATATTCCATACACGATTCTAATCATTTTATGCATACACACACCTATTGCCGCCATCGAGGAAAGCCCCTTCCTTTTTGCGTTGCTGTAATAATCCTTTATGAGCGGATTATGTACAATGGCAGATAGTGCGCACATATAAAGAATTGCTCTTGGCTGAACCCGACCTTTTTTACTCATATGATACCCACATCTACCATCACCACTCTGGCGATAAACAGGATGTAAACCAAAGTATGATGCAAGCTTCTTTGAGCTGGAGAAACGACTGATATCTTTGATGTTAATTAACAGGCCAACAGCAGAACTGACTCCGATACCTTTAACCGAGCTGACTAATTTCACCATTGGATTATCTTCCCATTTTTTTACCAGTTCACTTTCCAGCACGGCAACTGATTGTTCAATCGATACAATCTGAGCTACCAGATGCTTTATTGTAATACTGGTGAAAAAGTCGGTAGTACTTGTAACTGAACCGCGTATATTTTCAAGTACTGATAAAGCCTTTTTTTCTGAAATACCTGCGCATTTGATAATAGACTGCACTCTGGTCTTGGCAAGATCTGCAGCTGTGGGATACTTTGCCAATAAAAGCAACACCCAGTCAGGTATTCCGTGTTTACAAAAATTCAGCAAGCCAGGATTGGAGGTGTACAGCTGCATTTGAAGTGAATTTTTAAGCTGTGAAGAAACCTTTTTCATTAAAGCTATGCTATTCCATTGCCTTCGTGCTGTGTAGAATACATCATCCTGATCATAGATGATCTTTTCTGAATGTGCCTGCATGTATCCTGCAATTGCTATTGCGCTTACCTCATCTGTCGAGGTACGAATAAGCTCTGCATCTCTGAATTTTGAAACTCCACAGGGATTTATCCTTGCACATTTTACAGGCAAATGCCTGGACAATTCCTGCATCTTATTTAACCAGTTATTTTCATAACTGCCTGTGCTCTCAACACCTATATGCAATAGCCCATCGGGATATCTGGATAATAGCAGTTTTACATACGACTCTAACGCATCATGACCTTTACGGGTATCATCAAGCTGAAATGGCTTTTCGATCTTTTGACGCTTCTCATCAAGTACTGCAAAATCTGCGTATCCTTTGCTGACATCACAACCCATGAAAAGTTTTGTCATAGAATAACTCCGGAAACAGAAACATAACTTTAAATAGAAATCCAGGCATCAATCATTCTTGCTACAAATTCGGTGTCATGCACCATGTTCCTAAACGAAATCGACCTGGATAAGGGGGATACTCTGGGACAGGTTTGATACCTAAGATAAAGCCCCCCTCATATTCAGATCTAATATGTTATTTTTCTACGGTTTTAAACATACAAGATGAA
>CAYPMS010000301.1:0-1693 GCA_964411655.1 uncultured Fibrobacter sp. | reverse complement strand
AGCCTTTGTGGCAGCAGATGGACTTGGACTGTATAAATGGGATTTGGGCAATCTGTATGCAGCGCGAACAATTACGACTCCCGATACACTTTTCCCGCTGGAGTAATGACTGATGGAGAATATGAAATGTTACGGAATAATGACCCGCCCGTATGGGCGAAATGTCCGAGAACTCCCAATAAATGCTTATCGGATGCCTTGTGAAGGCGGTTGGGCTCTTTCCGTGTTCATATTGTCAAATTTCAACGGTGTTGAATAGACTATTTTCATTGACCGTATAGATGGGACAATCGATAACACTCTTTCTATCACATGCGTTAATTTACGGAGGAATGAAAATTGCGGAAGTTGTGCACAAGCGAATTATTCATCAGCCTGCTGAAACCTGAAATTGGTGAAGTTGTGCTCGCCCGCACTTCATTTCCGCTTAATACTGGCTCTGTTTATTATTTGACCTGATCCACGAGAAGAAAATACGCTATCACCGGAAAAGACAGGAAAGGAAAGAAGAATCGCGCGCAGGAATAAAGACAGTGCCAGGCAAACAGACCTGCAACAGCGGCAGTATGCCATGCCCGCTTTGACAAGGGGAAGGCCGGCATACCGTTCCATAAGCTCCAAAGTGTCGCTTGACAGAGCGGTAATCCGGCATTATTAAAGGCGGATACTTCGCCATGCATCAAACATTAATTTTCATATCTGGCAGTGCGGAAATAAGACGCGCGCGGAACATGAAAAAGGAAAGGTTAACTGAAAATAATTATCAGGTAAAAAGAACAACGATTTCAGGAAATATAAACTGAATCAAAATAGAATATATACTGATAATAATTTAAAACAGAAATATTATTAAGAATCAACAATACCCAAAAAAAGTAAGTATCAAAAAGAATGTGTGTCAGGGGTGAACGGAATTGAACCCCGTTAGATACTGTTAATTGATGGGAATCCGCCTCAATTACTGGCGATGAGCGCTTTCGCCCACTTTTGTGTCCTTATTTTACCAGAATTCTATATTTTAATAAGTTTCCTTGTCCAGGTTGATGCAGTTGTTAATTTTATTTATATTCTGCTTTAGTGATTTCAACATGAAAGAATTCGCCTTTTTGTTCATAATCAGAAGTTCCAAAAAACCATCCAGCTTTTAACCTTGATGGTATTGTATACCCCTCAAAACATCTTTCTTCCTCAATGTATGCGCCAAATGGTATGTTTTGATAGTTTTTTGAATCTATTTTTCCCCATCTATTCATGGATATTTCTTTCATCTTTCCATCGTGATCAATCTTCAAATTCAACTCTATTTCTTCATTAAGTGCATTAAAATGTGCCTTAACAATATTTTTATCTACATTCCATTTAACATTAGATAAAAAATATGATGGAATCCATATGGTTTCTATTGCGTATCGACCGATCGCAGATCTACGAAGATCTATACCACTTACATTAATGACAGGGAGTAATCCTAGAAGATTCCATCGCATTTTTGCATTACTATCTCGAAGTAGATCATACCCATTAATAAAAAAATGGCCCATGAAAACGTTTGCCTGCCATAAATAACCATGGTCTATTTCAATTATCTGTTTGGCAGAAAATTTACACCATTTACCTAATTTAATCTCTCCATTCATTGACAATAAAACAGCTCTTACTTTTTTTTGCTGATCTTCAATCGAGTGATTGAGAT
>CAYPMS010000300.1:0-1759 GCA_964411655.1 uncultured Fibrobacter sp. | reverse complement strand
TTTTATACATATCTGCCAGAATAACAACCTGGAAAAGATTTCTCACATTCGTTCAAAATGACAAAATGCGGGGAGAGTCCAAAATGTCTTTTTAAGCGGCTTTTGTATAAAGTGTTAAGCTATTTCGGTATTTCAATAAGTCTTCGTACAAGAACAATTCCTTACTGCTTCTAAAAATAAACCGGTAGCCACAGACAAATCATCGGACAACTGCTGAAGATTACCTCCGATAATAAAAACAGTATCTTTACCATACTTGGGGAAGCACATTGGGTCGGACCGCGATTAACATCTTTTAAAACAATATTTTAGATGGTATTAATCGTAAAATTTTAATCGATTAATCTGATTTTCGGTTTTACTGATCAAATTTATCCCAAATTGTCCATTAGACGGTGTTAGGTTTTGTGAGCCCAAGAGAACTATCCCATAATTTCTGAATCCATAATCGACGCTTCATCTGAATCACCATTTTTATTATCGATCTCTGGGTACCTTTTTCTATTGGTGATATCGCAAGTAATTTATATCTCAATGTTGATAATCTATGTTTAATTTTATCTGGCATAACCACCTGACGGAACAAACTCATGAAGTTGTATGCAATAGTCATTAAAACTAAAGATGCCTCTGTTCCATCAAAACTGGCCTGATACATTTTGTCAAGACCATAATCGTATTTTAATTCTTTGATTTTATTTTCACAATTAGCTCGTCCCCGATACAATCGCCATACCTCAGCAGCACCTAAGGTAAGATTTGTTATATAGCAAGTATATCGGTATCCGTTATAGTCAATTACATCATCAAATAAGCTTAACTGTTTACCAGTAGCATTCGGACGCTGCTCTATTTTTTGTCTTACTGCTATCATTCTTCGTGCTGTTGATCAATCCTGAGCCTGAAATGAGAATTCACATATCTCTATACCAGCATCAAGTCTCAACCAATTTTTTACAGACACAATACTGCGTTGCACAGAATAATACATAGGAACCGCAATTATATATTGAATTTTTTGTTCCTTACCATCCAAATAATCTAATGTTTCCTGACTATAAAAACCACTGTCAAGTCGAAGCAGGCCAATTCTTTTACCGGGGAAATACCCCAGCGTTTCTTCTAAAAATGCCTGAAAATTATTTGCACTGTGTGAATCTCCTGAACGAAGCCAAAAGTTTGCAACCATCTCAATATCTGCAACAAATGCAATTAATGGGTGATGTGATTTTCTACCTGGTTTTTTGGGGTTGTACCCTTTAGATGATGCCTCTTGATTGCCATATCTGGTTATCACTGAAGAATCAATATCCAGGGTAAAATTATCAAATGCCATGTTTGACAAAAACCACTTGTAAATTTCACCAAAAACACGTGTATGGGAAACATATGGTGTAAACTTTTCAAAATATCTTTTAAACGCTTTATGCTCCGGCATACGTTTCCAACTAAATAACGTTTGAAGCGTTGTATCAAATCGTGAAATATCCAGATGGGAATACCTGTTGGCACCACACCATAAAGAGACAATGAATTGTGTAATCAACTGAACCGGATTGTATCCCCGATTTGATCCTTGTGCCGGTAACGGAAGAGTTTCAATCATTTCAACAAAGTGCATTCTAATGGAAAATTTGGGTTTAATAGACCAAGACTAAAAGCTCCCGGTTATAAAAAGAAGCTCTTTGAAGCGAAAAAAGAATTGATTAAGGAACAATAATAAACCAGCCCAAAGCAGATAGCGGACAAAAACTTCAGG
>CAYPMS010000299.1:0-1773 GCA_964411655.1 uncultured Fibrobacter sp. | reverse complement strand
CAGCGCCTGGACCTCTGAAGGTATCGAAGGTGAGTGGAAGGATTATATGGTTGGTCAGAATAATCCATTCGCAGGTACAAAAAATGTATCGTATGCTCCGGGTGCAACTGACTGGACTGATGATGTCAGCCATGGAGAACTGATCAGAGAAAATCCTGATCAAACACAAGAGCTGGATATGTGCAACCTGAAATTTTTATACCAGGGTAAAAATCCCAACTCCGGAGGCGAGTATAATTTGCTCCCATACCGTCTGGGACTCCTTACTGCTATAGATCAATAACAGCATCTGACCTTTTTTTGACTTGCCTGGCTGCACATTTATGTGTGCAGCCCCTGTCCCACTCATTAAGCAGCTAAAAAGAATAATCTTTTCCACCTGTGTCGGAATTATTTTGTATTACAGTTTCAACCGGAAATTTAAATCTATACGCCTTTCGAAAAGTTCTTTTTTTTATTTCAGTTAAATCGGCTCAGTAAGATTCTGTTCTGTTAGGCTTTCTTTGTGTTTTTTAATTTTAATCCTTAGCGAAGATGCTATGGATTGCAGGTATTTTTGGTTTCCTGATTATTTTTCTTTGTGAAGATGCCAGAGATTGCTTCGAATTCCTTAGGAGGCAATAAAAACATATATGATTGAAAAAGAATCCACCGAAAGAGATATAAAATCTACCTGCATACAGTGCTATAGCAAGCCCTGTAAAAGCTTACATTTCAAGAACGTCCTTGCATTTTCTGATTTTTTTGCCATTCCTTTCGATTGTCCTTTGCGTGTTAAAGATGAATCACTATTACGGAGGGAGCTACAATCCCTAAGTGATTATGAAGTGTCCAGTATTGCCGGAGGGATATGGGTAAAACATAATCCTGGTGCACGTTGCGGTAATGGCAAGCAGTATGAAATCGAGCATATCATAAACCATTTCCGACAGAGAAAATGCATCATAATCGCAAAATCGGCTTCCCCCTGGTACAAGCCCTGGATATTATTTGGGTTTTGGACAAATAGTTCCTCATTTCAACTTCAATCTTTTAAAAAGAAAAAAGAGGAAAAGAAAAACCTCACCCACATTCTGGCCGATTCTACACAACAGAAACCAGTGAAAATCACTTCTGTTTCCTGGATTCACTCTGATGCTAATCTGCGCAAAAAATCCCCAACTATCACCCGAACAGGTGACACTATAGAGCTTCAGGCACAGTTTGAAAATTATATCGAAGGTGCTGGTGTGGATTTCCACATTTACGGTATTGTCAATGGTGTCAATAAACAACTCACAAAAGTAGCCACTCGCTGCAGCAACAATACTGCATCAGCAGAATGGGTTGTTGATTTTTCAAAATGCGACTCAAATTCACCCGGGCTTGAATTTGAGTGTAAAGTAAGAGATCAGGTAAGTCCGCGGAAAACGATCGAAATACAGAAAGGCCCTTATGGTGGTTTCTGTATTTATATTCGCGATGAGCACAGTGTAATTATTACCAATGCACATGTTTCCATTTTTGCTGACAGCATAGAAGTGTTCAGCGGTATAGTGCCCGATGGTGTTTTGGAAATAAAAGACCTGCCGCATTCAGATATTATTGCCAGAATCGATATCAATGGACAGTCATTTCAACAGAAGGTTCGATTGATCTGTTGCCCTCCTCCATACATACCTCAAATAATAACTGCCAATACAGATACTGACAAACAGGAGGTAGCATGACTTCCCCTGCCACCTCTGAAGAGGTAAGAAAGATAAAGGCTAAGCCTCATGTTTTTTGTGGGGG
>CAYPMS010000298.1:0-1808 GCA_964411655.1 uncultured Fibrobacter sp. | reverse complement strand
CACAAGGAACTGGTTTAGATGGTGGGATGGTTATACCGATATTAATGGGAATTTCCGATGTTCAAAGGAATATATAGGTGATTTGGCATACAGTCTGAGATGGCAGTATCCTGACAACAAATTTGATATTCGTAGCGGTTCGCTTGGGCAAGCTTTCTTTAATGGCCCCAACAATATAAAAGGATCTTGGAATTTAGTTATTTCATCTGGAATGTCATGGGTTTATGGACATATCTTCCGAGCAGGTTCTTATTATATTGGGCAGGAACCGTTTGGCTTGTCTAATACTCCATTTCAAAGAGTTTCTGTGTGTACATATGATGAAAATGCGCCTGCGACAGAAAGCGGGCATTACAACAATGTAAATGAAAATATAATAATGTATAAGAAGAACTCTTCTGGTATCGCATATACTTCAATTCAGCTATTTTCAATTGCATCTCATGAATTTGGGCATGCACATCATGATGAGATTTACACAGGTGGTAGTGTCTACAATAATGTTAACGCCAGAATCAAAGAATCTTGGGCTGTAGCAGTTAGCTACTTTTTGACTTCAAGTAATTATTCACTCCCAATCAACACCTACGATTACTGGTATACAAAACAGAACTTCACAAGCAGTTCGAATTCTGAGTACACACCATTAATCATTGATTTAATTGACTCTTTCAACCAGCGAACTCGGAGTAGTTCGTTTTTAGACGACCCAGTTTCTGGCTATACTTTACAGCAAATTGAAGGCATTTTAAAGAAATCTGGTTGTAAGTCTGTCAATGATTTTAAGAATGAAATCAAGGCACTTCCGTTACCTGCAGGTATATCCGTTACTTTAAGAGATACATACTTGAACCAATTTTAAATATCAAGAGGTTACAAATGATTAGATTTCTGTTCATTCCAATGTGTTTCATAATACTAGGTTGCGGAACTGATGTTGATCGTTGGACGACATATAGTTACTATATTGCCAACAATTCTAATGCAGAAATTAAAATCATCGGGGTAACTCAGAATGATGTCTCCTTTGAAATCGATACACTGCTTGACACTGCGCTACATGATGGAGACAAACTTCATATTTATTCTGGTTACGATGGTTTTGATGCTGGTGTGAAAAGCTTTTCGTTAAATATTGAGTCGTGCGACTCAATATTCATTCTGAAAGATGGTGCATATTTATACCGGTGTTTTAATTTTAGAAAGGATCCATCATTAACCAATATTGATTCATCTTCTACTATATTTTTCCAATTTGAGAAGCAAGATATCTGGGAACCATATGATACTACACAGTTTGATGGTAATGGTCCACAACCAAAAGAAATCTTATTTCGGTTTGTGATTAAATAATCTGTGTTTTTCTCATAGAATGCCTGAAGAACTGTTTCAGGCACTCAAAAAGATTTTGTAGAACGGGCGCGAAGAAAATGCGGAATCGGCACTATGCAAAATCGCCTAACACGGGCAAGCCGGTTCCGCTGCGCTTCACTCAAATTTTGCTCCGTTTCACTGCGCAAAACTTCGGCTATGCCGCAGCCCGTTGTAAGAAATGCTGCCCGTTCTGATTCAAAGACGAAAGACGGCGGCGGAAGAGAAGAAATAAAAAGAGCAAGGCATGATTGAAAAAACCGAAAAGGAAAAGCAAATCAAGCCAGTGTGTAGAAGCTGTCGAGAAAAGCTCTGCGAAGGTTTGTACTGGAAGGATTGTCTGGTATTTCCTGATTTTTTTGCAGTACCATTCGACTGCCCATTGCGGGTTGAAGATGAATCTGAATTTTGTTGGGAACTGCAATCCCTCAGCGATT
>CAYPMS010000297.1:0-1823 GCA_964411655.1 uncultured Fibrobacter sp. | reverse complement strand
AGGTTTGGTGGCCTTGATCTTTTGTTAAATTAACCGGACACTACTGACAAAAAATATAAAAACAAAAATAGGCATTTTATATCATTGATTCAGGATAACAATTATATGCAAATATCCATGAATATCAAAAAACTAAAAATCAGGAAAACATTTTTCATTGTTTTTCTGGCTGCAGTTTTTTTAACTGCACATGGTCAGGGACTTCCAGGTGAATTTATTATTTCACAACAATGGCGTGATGTGCTTGCGAAATATTCCCCTTTGACCAATGCTGCTTTTTTATCGAATGCAGAATATATAGGGGTTCAATTTTCTCAGGCATTTACAGTAGAAAATACCTATCAACTGACCGAAGGAGTAATTGTATTTCCATATTTAAGGCATACATTTGCAATAAGTTATGAAGGGGAAGGGGCTGGAAAACTGGATGCTACCACTCCGATCGAAAGTCAGGGAACCATTGATATCATAACAAACGGAAGATTATCTGACAGAAGTAATTCCTTTCTGATTTCTTATGCGTTAAATGTATGGAAGGGATTGAATATTGGTATCAATGGTCATTTCGTTTTTAATGATATCTTTGGGAAAAAAATAAAAGCTTACGGAGGTGATATAGGTATTTCATACTCAATTTCAAGAGACAGCACCCTGGGAAAACATACATTTGGAATATCGACACAAAACATCCTCTTAAAAGGGGATACCAGATATACAGGTGCAGCAATGCTTTCATATATTGGAGAGCTCTTCAGAAAGCGTCTCGACCTTGAATTGTATCTTATAACAAAGGATATAATATCACACTCCGAAGATTTCATCTATGGAAAAGAGAAAAAATATGATTTTGATGTTTCATTTAAAGCTGGAACATGGTTGTTTAATTTTCTAAAGATTTATGGTCAGATCGGTGATGATTATGCAGGTATCAGTGCAGGAATTCATTCGCCAACATTAAATAAAGGTCGGGATCTTACATTGATGTATCAGTTAATATTTCCATTCAGAACCGACTTCCCTTCACATTCAATTTTCATGAGATCTGAATTCGGTGATTCCCGTAAATTAAAAATGGTTAAAAAAATATCGGATAAAATGAATGTAATTCCATACGACCTGTACAATAAAGCCATGAAACTGTTCTCAGAAGGACAATATTGGGATGCTTATTTCATCTTTTCAAGAATTGCGGTGGAATATCCCAAATTTGTAAAAAACGATTTTGTCAGTCTTTACAGTGGTATTTGTTTTGAAAGGCTAGATATCAGAGAAGGTGCAGTGTCTCAATACCAACGCTCAATGATCAAATATCCAAAAAGTAAAATTCATCCATTTGCAAAGATGGGGATAATGAATGTCTATTACCGTCAAAACAACACTAGCGGGGTTGATGAGATGTTCAGGCTTTTAAGTGGTCCGCACACGATCGATTCTCTGCGTTACCATGCGTTCTATTTAAAAGGAGAAACTCTTATAAAAGAAAATAAGCATAAAGATGCTATTGATGTTTTGAGTAAAATTCCAGAAACACATCAGGATTATATCTATGCCCGCCATTCTATGGCGGTATGTGCTGCGATTGAAGATGATTATCAGGCGTAAGCGCTCAAAAATGGGGTATCTTCAGGCTTGCCTTAGTTCTTTGAAGGATATAATGGGGTATGAAGTGGATCTTCGCCACCGTTATTCTTTTTATACCAGTTCACAGGAAGAAGGTCTGTAACATCTGCATTCTCAGGTCTTACAGAAAGAATCATTAATACATCTCTCAAATCAGTAGTGTCCGGTTAAGTTTGATTAATGTCAATCGAAAAGCTAATAAA
>CAYPMS010000296.1:0-1838 GCA_964411655.1 uncultured Fibrobacter sp. | reverse complement strand
CAGGTACAGAAAACTTCATTTCACGTTTGACACCAGAAATATTGGTAAATGGTGTACATCCGGTGAAATTCAGAGCAAGGTAAGAAATCAGCGCGATATTAAAAAGTATTGAAGCTGATGCTAAAAAGAGATTTCCATGATAAATACTCTTGCAAAGTAAAAGTGATGGAGTAATTGTAATTACTCCCAAAATCATACCTTTTAAAGCGAAACTTCTGAATGGAATGACTGGAAGCAATACTGGAAAAATGACGCTTCCAGTAATTATCGAAATTAACCCGATTGCTATGAATGGCCATGAATTAACAAACGCCGGTTTATAGAGAATCCCTGAAGGCTGGATACCCATGAATACCATTATTCCCAGAATTAACCAGAAATATTTTTTGAGAGCTGGTAAAAGTTCCATTGGTGTCAGGATTATTCGTTCTCTAAGCGGGAATTGTATAGTTCTCATGTCACTTGTAGCCTTTTTACCAGCTTCCAGATAGGCCGGAATATCACTTGCCAAAACAGGTCCATAAGAAATACTGAATCCTGTATCTTTGGTTACCTGGTGTGCTGAAACACCCGGTGCTCCCAGTTGTGGAAGAATAAGGTTTCTATGGCGGACAATGGTATCAAGTTTAGTGCATTTAATTCTGTTTATAAGTTCAGAAGTTCCGAATGTCCCTTTTCCGGCAGCACACCAGACATTTATACCTTTGGTATCAATAACTAACACCCAGATACTACTTTTTTCCATTGCTTTACGAAGGTGGTCGCAGGTCAATCGATAATTTGCGGTAACCAGTACCGGTGATAATTCATCAGGATTACCGATAGAATAAAGACCAGGTGCAACTGAATAATTCATCCTGAATTTATCGCTTACCCTGCACATTATATGCCCCCGTTTATCAATCGGTGGAAGAGCGGGGATTGGCATTTTTTGGTCGGTGCTTGAACCGCATCCACATCCGCATGATAAAGGTTTTTTCGATGGTTCATTGCAATCTAAAGATGTCAATTGATACCTCTTTTTTTCTGTTGACGTTTCTTCCTTTCAACCCGCTTCTTACAAATCGTTTCAGGACTTTGCCGAAGAATTTTCAAAAGTTTCTCTGAATCCTGGATAATCCTGGGGTCCGCAGACAACGAACCAATTATCCAATCTAACGCACTTTGAATATTTTTACTCCTTTTTGCGGAATCAGGCAACTGGTAATAGATCCACTTTTCCTCTTTTCTGCTTTCTACAAGTCCGGCGTTTTTAAGCACGGCTATATGTTTAGAGACGGTAGAAGGAGCAAGATTCAGAATTTCTATTATGCGGCATACACACAACTCCTGTTTGCGAAGTGCAAGAAGTATACGTATGCGATTACTGTCTGATAATGCTTTTGCAATGTTAATAATTTCGTCCATTAAAGCCATTTTGGTCCCATTTTACAATGATTCTATATTTCGCCACTTGTTGAAATATATAAAAACCAGGCAAATAAATTCAATATTATAATAATGGGTTTTTAGATTTTTTTTAATTTTCAGAGCATTGGAGCGAACAGCCGCAGAATGCTCTGGGCCAGCCTTACCGGAAGTTTGTGCTGCATCGCTTGCCCATCGATCCTGATGCATTTTTCCAGAGTATCAAGAAAATCCTTCTTGAGCGCCATTACCACCGATGAACCGTAAAAATATACGCCACATTCGAAATTAAGATAGAGGCTGCGGTAATCAAGATTGGCGGTTCCTACACTAGCAATTTTATCATCACAGACCGAGCACTTTGCATGCAGGAATCCTGGAGTGAATTCATAGATTTTTACCACGGCTTCGAATAACAGAAGATAACAGCA
>CAYPMS010000295.1:0-1853 GCA_964411655.1 uncultured Fibrobacter sp. | reverse complement strand
TTTGATAACCTTTGCAGGTGCATTCTGAAGAGATATCGGTGCTTGAACTTTTTTTTTCTGTATTTCACAGGTATTATCGGATAAACTGCAATAATAAAACTCCTACTTTTTTAATGACCTGCTTTCCAGTGATTATTATATCATTAAAAAATTAGTTTGCAATGATCTACAGATTAACTTACTCTTTACATTATAAAGATTACTACTATTTATATATTATGCTTATCCGATTTCTGCAATATGAGAATCATTTTCAGCTTTAAATTTTTCACACATACAATTGAAATTAACTAATTGGAAATAGATTTAATAAACCTGAATTTTGCACAGAAAACAGCTCATAGAATCAAATAGAAATCAAACCATCCGGACCCTTATTCTGCAAGGTGTTTTTATTTTTGCAAAAAGAATAAAACTTTCAGAAGTAGGCACCCAGATGGTGAAGAGCAAAAGGGGAAATGCGCATAAAACAGTCGTAAGACAAGCATTTATCCGGCAGATTGGGGATTACATTTTTCCCTGCGTTAAAAAGGTTATCATCAAAGGGGACACCGAATTCATAGGGGGTCAAAGGGTACTGGCATGCAGGGTGCGGATTTGATTTTATCTTCTGGAACAAACGGTGCACCCCGGTATTTGAGAGTACTATGTGGTAACCGTGGGGCGATTCATCAAACGGCCACCTGGCATGTGGACTGCAGTTTCGTCGCCATGCGTATCCGTAAGGAGCAGATGGAAACCGGCAGCTTAAATGTTTCCCGATGACGAATACAGTACCGGATCTTTGCGAATAGTATATCGTTGGAAGATCATGCGGTTAATGAAACGTTACGATAAGAGGGTATCGGTTGAGAGCCTTATCAAGAAAGCGCAGAACGAAGGAATATTGGCAATACCATCGAAGCGATTCTTGAGCAACCAGCCTTCTTCCAAATTGTAATGTTTGCCTATAATGTTTGGCGATGGATAAAACTGACTGCCGGAGTTCGCCCCGGCGCTGATCAATGGTCATCCGGTAGTTCGTCGAGCCGACAGGGAATAAGCTGGATCGGACAGTTGAAAAGGAAATGGTAGATAAAGACAAATGTATCCAGATGCGGCAGTTCATCTCCAGTTATCTTCAACATAACCCCGGTGCTCCCTATTATCTAAAAACAACCAGTTTTATCCAATGTTTAAAGGGCTTAGATTCTTCTCAATATGAAGCGATCCGGTTTTTCTAAATAAAGCAGCCTTTTCTGAGGTTCATCAGGAGTTGATTAAGAAAAATTGTCCACAGTTTGAAGAGAAGAAAGCATCAGATTTAGCTGATTCAACAATTAATATCGGTTTCTGAAAATGAAGATGTGACTCAACTTCTGGAACAGGGAGTGGACCTTTGCTATATTCAGGAATTGATAGTGCACGTGTCGTCGAAGACAACCGGGATTTACACTCATATTGCAGCTCACAAAATTGTTGCCATAAGAAGCCCGATCGAAGGCCTTTTAAAGCAAAGCGGATAGTTCTGTCAGAGATCAGACTTAAATTTGAAACAAATTGAATTTAAAAGAGTTAAGATGCGACTTCAAATCATGAGTATATATTCTCATGATTTGTGTTTACATTTTTATGGAAAAGATAAATTCACAGCAGTTTTACCCAGGTCAGGATAAAGCAGCAGGCGATGTTTACGGATAAAGTTGCCACATAAATATCAAAAAGCCAGGAATTGCCTTCAAGAAGATCGTTTTTTATCCAAAAAACCATGATAATAGCGTTTAAGGTTAATTATTTTATTATTTAGTATTATTTTTTTATCACTATCATCCCACATTAACAAAGTAACACCAAATAACTGCCTCAAATCGCTT
>CAYPMS010000294.1:0-1898 GCA_964411655.1 uncultured Fibrobacter sp. | reverse complement strand
TAATTCTTTATATTACAATGACTTACATTGTTTAGCCTGACGGCTATGCGATCTTACATCGGGACGCATATGCGCTACATTCAACTGCGGATTTTAGGTTGAAGAGATTTTTCATCTGTTTTTTCCGAATTACGAGATGGCTGAACTATGGCTCTGAGCTTGCGCATGTCTGCTCGATTCAGATATTTCTATTGATATTTGTTTTCTAATGTTGAGTAGTTTTATACCTAATTATCGTGTAACCATTTGAATGAAGATGGCAGTAATTTTAGTGTTCAGAAGAGCATTAATTGTTAAGGATAATAATTTAAACGGGAGTGTCAAATTAAATTTTAATTTTCTAAAAAATGCATAAACAAGCAATTTGATTATCTAAATAACTGATAAGGAATTTCACTCAGAAACTCATTTTGTGTCGGTTTTGTTAGGGGCAATTTTCTGAAGCAAAGTATGCCTTGGTGCTACTGATATTATTTTATCAATAAAGAAGAAATATGGAATATCCGTTCCATTATGGAACCGGCAATAAAGAGAAAAATACCAGTAGCAATCATCGATGCTATATACAGAAATTCCCGGAAACGGGAGTTCTTATCCAGTGCCTTAATCAACTCGTCCATGGATTTGTAGCGTTTGTCCCGGTTTTTTGACATCATCTTTTTAATGATTCTCACGGTTCTGAAGGAAACCGCTTTATTATATTTTCTGGGTGAGATCAGATTACCCACCAGATGCTGGGTGAGAATTTCCTGGGGATTGGCTCCGTTGTAAACCATCCGACCGGTTAGCAGATAATAAAATGTTGCACCAAGGGAGTACTGATCTGAGCGGCCATCGATATCACGTTCACCCTGTACCTGTTCGGGTGAGGCGAAATAAACCGATCCCACCATGTAACCTTCCTGAGTCAATGTCATATGATCTTTATCACGGTGCATGACAACCCCGAAATCGGTTATTTTTGGGGAACCATTCTCATCCAGAAGAATGTTTTCCGGTTTTATATCCCGGTGGACTATTCCGATAGAATGTGCATAGCTCAGAGCAGAAGCAACTTTTCTTATGATGTAAATAGCTTTTTGCTCCGGGATTTTCTTTTTGTCTTCCATATACTGAGCAAGAGACATCCCGTTAACTAACTCCATTGCGAAGAAATATCGTCTTCCTGCTTTTCCTGCATCATAGAGCCGCACTATACCTGGGTGAACCAATTTTGCCAGTGCTCTGATTTCCTGAAAAAAACGGGTAACTATGGTTTCATCACGGGAGGAATCTACATTCAGAATCTTCAGCGCCACCTGGCGGCCGGTAAACTCATGAACCGCTTCATATACTTTACCCATACCACCCTGGCCAATCAGTTTTTTTAACCGATATCCGCCAAAAAAATCTCCGCCTTCCCCTAACCTTACAATCTCGGAAAGCTCGTTTAATTGTTCTGCTGTGAGAAGCCCCTGTTTAATGAATAATTCTTCAATGGTCGATTCGAGACCTATTCTTTTACTTTTTTTCAGGAGTTCACGACATTGTTCATATTGATCTCTGGTTACCAGTTTTCTTTGAACTATCATCTTGACCAGAGGACTTTCGAAACGAGTTTTTTCCTTTTCAGGCATAGAACCAGACCGTAAGAGAAAAATATTCAGGGCATCTTTTTTGAAAAACGATCATCTAATCACTCAGAAGAGCTGAATTTTTATTGTAATATCCCAAATCGGACGCTTTCTTTGTGATCAATGACACTGCATCCTTTAGATAACGGGCTGCACTTGTCTAGAAAATGAGATGTTTAACTAAACTGTGGACCCGGTAAGAAAAAGGAGACTCTCACTGAATTATAAAAACATCTGTTTTAGCTAATATATACTTTTTGCTTTATATGATGTTCCTATTATTAT
>CAYPMS010000293.1:0-1935 GCA_964411655.1 uncultured Fibrobacter sp. | reverse complement strand
AAAAAATAATCATCATCACCAAATCATTTTGTTTATGCATCTGCTTTTATCTTTACTTTGCTGGAATAATCAGGTACTTAGTTAATTGCTGATCAAGATATTACGATAAACCACAATATATTTGTGGGTATCCTTAAAAAAACTGGATGACCCGAAATGTTTATCGATAATCGAAGAATGTGCTGTGGAAAGATCAGGGAATAGACCTGTGAACACGGGTTGTCACGATCAAACTTCTTAGAAGCTTCTGCGGTATCACGTACACCGTTATCGAGAGCCTGTCTTCTCCCGCTGTTCCGGAAGGTGATACAACCTTTTTGAAAAAGTGCAAGCTGACCTGGGCGGCACTGATAAAATGTGTTTATGAGGTCGATCCGCTGAAGTATCCTAAATACGGTGAAACAATGATGATCATTAGCTTTATTGAAAGACATCAGTCAGATGTAATTGAGAAGATACTGAGACATTGCAATCTTTAGAAAGAAGAACCTCCAAGACCAACGCTTCCCGAAATTGTGTCTATGACCGATGAGCCGAAACTGGACTACGTTTTTTTGAGCAGACCTGCCTCTGATTTCTCCTTCATGTAAACCATGCTTTAAAGCGTCACCTTTCTGGTATGCACTATTCTGTGTATTTGACACTCTTTTTACCAAACATTTAGTTTGTAAATGAGCTGGAGGAAGAAATATGAAGTGGATACGGTTTAAAGATATAGCTGGTTAAATGAATTTTTCTAAGTCCGAACTCAGCCACCTGGAAAATTAAAAAGCCTGTCAGCTACATGGAGAAGAAAATAATCAGATATTACTGTGAACGGTTTTTGTTAAAAAATGAATCAAAAACACTCATACTTTGACAGGCACAGCATTTTGCATAGACATTAAATAAATTTTAACCGTCATTAGTTTAATGGCAAACTTTGCTGACTTTACCATCACGGTATCTCAATACCAGCGAATTACCCCAATTTATCGTATTGAGATCCTTTTCCATAATGATACTGGTTTTAAAATCGTTTCGCCCAGTTCTACGTTCAAACCCATTTTCACCATTTTCAAAAAGTCTGAAACCTGTGCGCTTAAATATTGAGTATTCGGTTTTATTGGTAGTGTTTGGATTGACTAAAATTAAATTACCATCATAGGGTATTTCTGGGAAATATGGTTGAATTTCACCTATTAATTTTTCCGCCTCCAAGCCGTTTTGTTTCATCATTTCGCATTTGGTAAATATTGATACTGTGTTCCAAATCATAAAAACGAAAACAATACTCAGTAAAATCATTTTTAAGAACCTGGATCTGAGTTGCGAAAACAATTCGCTCAGGCCAATGCCATATAAAATGGCGATCAATGGGGTTGTGTTATATGCATAAAGTTCACTTACGTGATTTAGAAAAACAATCGGAAACATAGAAAGCGGAACCAGTATAATCAGCAATATTGAAAAAATACGATGCTTACTGTTAATAATTCCCCGAACAGTGAGTATAAAAAGAATACCTGAGAAAGACATAACTGTCGCAATACTGATCCAGTGTTTGTTCATAATATCAAAAAAAACAGAAACACTAGAGTGTGGTTGGACTGTCTGTGTGATCAACATGACAAAATTGATTATAACATTGATTCCAAACCCTATATTTAATCTGCCAGAGCCTATTTCAGCCGGCGTTAAATTCAGATACTTTCTTAATATTAAAAAAGAAACCGATTCAATCATAAACGGAACAAGAGAAACCAGAAGTATAGTTATTTTTAATGGGCTGGTGTGGTGATGTTTCAGATGGTAGAGAAAACCGATTGCGCCAACTGTGGTAACAACGAACATTGCTGTTTCTTTGCAGAATAAAGCAAAAAATGATAGTATAAAAGAAAAAAGGTAACTATTCAGGTAGTAAGTTCATGAAATTACTATAAGGGTTGAAGCATT
>CAYPMS010000292.1:0-1966 GCA_964411655.1 uncultured Fibrobacter sp. | reverse complement strand
CTTACAGAAGAACCCACACAGAAAAGAATGCTGGGTATCTGGATGGTCACCGAAGCTACAAATGAATCCGGTGAAGACATAATGGGTGAAATCAATTTCCCAGCAACTGTCTTTCAACTTGGCAATGACAACTCATTCATCTCCACATCCGGCCATATGACTACTTATCTGGTTTACGGCAGTGATAATAAATATGCCGAAGTAGCATCAAAAATTGACCAGGTGTTTGATTATACGAAATTAGATCCCGATAATGGTGATTGGTATATAAATGATGGGATCGTACACAGGTTTACAATCAGCTTAAGGCTTATAAGTATTCCTGGAGTTTCATCACTGGAGAATATTCTGGCGATTTTTGGAGTTTATATCCCCTCTATACGTCAAGTCATCTATCACCAATTTAAAAATGTAAAAGTTACTTTTAAATCGGATGATATCATGATCTGGGAATTTGATGACCAGACAACTGCCAAGTATTATACTGTTGATGGCGATGGCGAAAGAACTTTGAATATTTCCGCCGATCGCTTCTCTCGTGCCAGTTTCGTCTTAACAAAACAGGTTAAGAACCTTCAGGATTTGATCACAGAAGCTGCTCAGAAGCGAAAAAACAACTAAGGGAATTTTTCATATTTCCCCGGTTTAAGATCTCTGTCTGCAAAAAGCAGTGAAACTATTCTGGTCCGGTTTCACTGCTTTTTTCCGTTTCAGAAGGCATAATATATCTTTATTCCCCCAATAAAAACGCATAAAGAATCGCCAGTTATTTCAAAATTAAACGGAAAAAACAGAAAAAAATGCTACGAATCGAATACAGCACCATGTGCTTTAATCAATATGATTATCGGGAAAAAATCACCTCTGCAAGAGACTTTGTTCATAAGCAGGGTTTTCAGTTCGGTATTCAAATCCACAATTCCACAGATAAAGAGCTTTTTGAAAAAGTGCTGGAATTCAGAGATGAACTGAGCATTTCGGTCCATTCTCCGATTTTCGCCAGATATTTCCTGAATCTGGCTTCTACTGATCTCCGGACAATAAAAGAGAGTTTCGATGACTGCACCCGCTATCTCACAGACCTGGGAAGTGACATCCTTTTCTTTCATGGCTTTTTCATGACCGATAGACCTATACCACATGATATGAAAAATTATCGAAAGACAATCAGAGCCGCCATAGGTGATGCATACTGTCTCAACAATTCCTTTGTCATGGATCCGGGGATCTTTGATACTGAAGATTATTTACGGTACAAGGAGATATTCCGCAACAATCTGACGAAAGTAACCGCAATGTATCCCGGTTTTACCATTGCACTTGAAAATGATTTCCCGTTAATCGGAGGCGGACTCCAGCGCCCCTGTGAAATCCACGAGTTGATAGATAATCTCTGGTTTGACCTGGGACATCTCTGGTGTGCATCACTGGTTCACGGATTCGACTTTTATCAGGAGTCCGAAAGAATACTCAATGAGAAAACAATCGTGGGATATCATCTAAATCACAATCTCTCAGGTAAAGATACTCCCAGGGATAAGATCAAAGATTCTCATACCCATTTTTATCTGGAAAGTGAAATGAATCTTAAACCGATAGTGCGAAAGATCTTCGAAAAAAACAGCGGAATCGTGACGCTGGAGATTCTTAATGGTGATATTCACGATCTGGAAGTGCTTTTTGATTGGATAAGCTAAGACAGAAGTGTCCGGTTAATTTAACAAACATATGATTGAATAACCAAATCACAAATCTTAAATTCTAAACAAATCCCAAATTACAAAATTCTAAATTCTAAACAGGAACGAAAGTGGGAAAATCCGAAATCCGAAACAGGAACTTCGAAACAGGATAGAGATCTGCCATTCCTGTTCTTTTCTTGCTTGGGTTTTAAATAATTTGGTAATTGGGATTTGTTTAGTATTTGGTGCTTGTGATTTGGAATTTATTTGCGTGCCCTACTTCT
>CAYPMS010000291.1:0-1989 GCA_964411655.1 uncultured Fibrobacter sp. | reverse complement strand
GCATTTTATTAGCTTTTCGATTGACATTAATCAAACTTAACCGGACACTACTGAAGCAGCTTAATATTTCTTTCAATAGTTTTGAAAAAATAACTTTAGTAAACAAAAAGCTCTATACCCTTATTTTTTGCAATTTTCTCCCCCTGTCTTGCCAATCTACACACTGCAGCACTTGTTACGTTTAGCCTTTTAGCGGTACTAAGAGTAGTCATTTCCAGTATGGTAACCGCAAAGTAGCAGTATAGCTTTCGAGCATCTGAGAGTTCATTCTTTCTACCTCTTCTTTTTATATCATCTATCGAAACAGAAAATCTCGAAAAAACAAACTCAGCCAATCGGTCATGATCCCAGTTAGTTCTCACGTGGTTGGCCATTCGGATTCGTTTCTCCTTGTCCTGTTTGAGTGCATGTTCGATAAATTCAGGGCTCCCGATGATCCAGTAGCCAGACTTGTGCATGCTCTGTTTGTCTTCTTTGGAAGCTTTTAGCATTTCTGGAAAATCCTGGAAAGAGTCGCATTTCTCCATCATCTGCTGTAAGGTTTTGCGGTATATAATTTTAGGATCTACGATTCCATCGCTGGAGTAAAGCTTAAGTATCTGATCGATTTTCAGATTCGGAAAATGACTGTTTCCCATTACTGCAGAATGAGTGCAATCTTTGAACTTATTCAGTTCTTCGATTGTTTTGCATAGCCCTGCCCTGATGGGGCCGGTATGAAGATAAGCGATAAGCTGTTTAGCATAGGAACCATCTTCCACAGGTATAGATCTAGGCCTACCCTGAAAAAGATAACCCTCAAAGTCATGTTTTTTGTTGTAGTAACGCGCATAGGCACTGTGAAATCTCTGGAAAAGCTCTTTCATTGGACGATGATTCAAGCGTAGGGCCATTTCGTAATGTTGGGGGGAGAAAGCAATTCCCAAGAGATCAAATCCGGTGGAGGTCAGAAATTTATTAAGAAGGTCGATAAATTTATCTTTATCAGTGGAATCACAGAAAAGAACCCGGGAATCAATGACCTTGGAAGTGACATAGTGAATGACATTTGAAACACAGAGTCTTGGTTTTCTGGCCATTTTTCACCTCAATTCGGGTTAGTTATTGGTGAAGCAAGGAATGAGCTTAGAGGAAAAAGACATCAAAATGTGGGCCAGGTACTGTTGGATATTTGATATGGGAGAATGTGGGATCTGAAATAGTGTTGTAAATTTTGTTCCGTCCCCAGGTGTCAGAGAAATTGATCACTTCTTTTTTATTTATTGTTTTAAAATAAATTTGAAGAAAAAGAATTCTGACTTAATTAGGTTATGGAAGGTTGTTTAGAGTAGATTTGTAATCTTGTGTATATAAGACCATGATGAGATTTCAGGATTGGCTTAATAGATTATTTTCCTCCGTCCCCATAAAAGTGACGAAGGAAAAATTCTGCAATCATTTTTTGAATATTAAGTTGGATAATTGTCTGTATAGGATAAAGTTTCCTCCGTCCCCTCTTCAGCCAATCCTCTTTCTCAATCCCAACGACTCTATCAAAATATCATCCTTGTCAATTCCTGCTCCGGATGTCGTCAGATAACCTCCTGATATATACCCGTTGGCACCAGCAAAAAACATTAACCCCTGCAGCGGCCCCAGATGGAGCTCCCTGCCTCCACAGATTTTTACGGTGCGCCTGGGCATAACTAAACGGAAAAGTGAAACCACTTTAAGAAATTCAAGTGGTGATTCAACTGGTGCATTAAGTCGAGTTCCGGGAATTGCATTAAGAAAATTTAACGGAACCGTATCGATGTCCAGATCTCTTATTTGCAGACAGAACTCCTTTCTCTCTTTCCAGGTTTCGCCCATTCCCAGTATCCCTCCGCAACATACATGTAAACCCACTTTCTTTGCCCGTTTAACTGTTTCCACCCGCTCTTCCCAGGTGTGTGTAGTAACGATTCTGGGAAAATAAGATCTGCTGGTTTCAATATTGTGGTTATAGCA
>CAYPMS010000290.1:0-2016 GCA_964411655.1 uncultured Fibrobacter sp. | reverse complement strand
TGTCAGTTACTCTGCAAATGCCAGATGGACTGTTTTTGAGGGAACTGCAATCCGTACTGATATCAAAATGAAAGCACTTGAAATTCAGAAAAGTGAAGAATCGATAAAGAGCCAGGAGATCAGCCTGATTCAGAGTATAACCAATGCATATCTTCAGGTTTTTTATGCTAAGGAGGCATTACAGAGTTCAATTATTGCCCGTGATGCATCCATGGTACAACGGGACAGAACTAAAGAGCTGCTTTCAGTGGGTTCTGCAACAAAAATTGATCTGGCCAAAATGGAAGCATCTCTGGCAACCGATGAATACAATGTGGTGATAGCAACAAACAGCCTTAAACAAAAACAACGTGCCTTAAATTCACTGCTGGAGCTGCCGGCTGATTCATTGATAGATATAAGCTTTCCGGACCTTTCTGATTCTATCAATCTGGAACCGATTCCCGATATTCAGCAGATTTATTCTGCAGCACTGGAGAAGATGCCTGGGGTTGCAAGCAGTCAGTTAAGCAGAGAGATTGCTGCTCTGGGAATCAAAAAGGCTATGGCAGGGTATTTTCCTTCACTAAGCCTTAGTGCTGGGGTTTCGACCGGAAATGATTTTGAGACTTCCTTTGTAGATCAGGTCTCTGATAGAGTAAACCTGAGAATCGGTGCCAGTCTAAGTATTCCTATTTATGACAGACGACAAACCAAGACAAATCTGGAAAAAGCAAAAATCAGTGCTAAACAGGCGGAACTGGCGCTTATGGAAGAGCAGAAAGAGCTTCTGGAAGAGGTTCAGGATGCCTATTACAACGCAGAAGCTGCCAGAAGCAAATTAATTGCGGCACAGGTGCAATATCAGAAATCTTTGCAAAGCTACGAATTAGCCCAGGAGCAGTTTAAACTGGGTTTGATAAACTCCACAGATCTGTTAATCGAAAAAAATGCCTGGCTGGTGTCCCTGAGAGAACACCTTGAATCAAAAATCAATGCTTTGATGACCATGCAGATGATTAATATCTATATGGGAATGCCAGTTCAGATATAAACCAGAGAGGTCCACGATTATGATTCGCCATAAAAAAGTATTGCTTCTGATTCCAGTTTTGTTAATAGCCGTTCTGCTCTTCTTTCTTGTAAAAGAGAGGAATCCGGAAAAACCGGTAGCATTTGAGACTGCAACAGCCGGCATAGGTACGATAGCTCAGACTATCTCTGCAACCGGTACTGTTGAACCTGTCGACAAAGTAGAAGTTGGTACACAGGTTTCTGGAGTGGTGAAAAAAATTCATGTTGATTTCAACTCCACAGTTCGCAAGGGGCAGTTGCTTGCAGAACTGGACAAAACACCCTTACAGGCCACACTGGATCTGAGTAATGTTTCTCTTAAGAGTGCGCAGATCGAATGCGCCTATCTTAAACAGAAATTTGAACGGACAAGTAAACTGTTTGAAAAGGGCATGGTCAGTCAACAGGATATCGATCAGGCCACTTACGAGTATGAACGGGCAAAAAACAATGTTGAGAAAGCATTATCAGAAGTGAAAAAAGCAGAACTCAATCTCAGTTATGCCACGATCTATTCACCTATAAATGGTATAGTCTTGTCCAGGTCGGTCGATGAAGGTCAGACCGTGGCTGCCAGTCTTAATGCTCCGACACTGTTTACAATCGCTCAGGATATGCTTCAAATGGAAGTATATGCTGCTATTGATGAAGCTGATATAGGGCAGGTTAAAAAAGGGCAGAGGGTTATCTTTACCGTTGATGCTTTCCCTGAAGACACTTTCCATGGAAATGTCTCTCAGGTCAGGCTTGAACCTGTGGTGACTTCCAATGTGGTTACCTACACTGTAACTGTTATTGCACAGAATCCGGATTTGAAACTGATGCCCGGAATGACCGCCAATATTACCGTCTATTTAAATGAAGTAAACGATGTGCTGACTGTTCCTGTCAGGGCTCTCAGGTTTACTCCTGATGAGGATCTGTTCAAAAGACTGGATCGTCAATCCGGACGAGACAAAAAAG
>CAYPMS010000289.1:0-2021 GCA_964411655.1 uncultured Fibrobacter sp. | reverse complement strand
CTTCAGGAATTTTCTCGAAGAAATCAGATTGAACAGTAACAATTTCCCGGGTACTAAGATAAATTCCAAAAATTACACCCAAAATCAAAGATACCAGCTCGATATTTCTGAGACGTGTATCACGATCCAAAACAAAGATATCGGCTCTTTCTTTTAATTTTTGAGTATATTCTTCATCTGTCAGTACTCTTCCGGGTTCATCATCATCGTCGTCGTCTGATTTATTTGCACTCTGTTTCATTGCAGCTGCAGTGTTCCCCGCAGGTGCAGCAGCAACAGGTGCAACTCCGCCGCCGATAGCAACGAGTTCAACCTCTGCACCAACTGCCTCAAACTGCCCTTTAAGCCGTAAAGCTTCATCTTTTTCGGCTTCTTTCCGTATACAGACCGGCTTCTGCGTGATTACACCATACACAACATCAGCGGTGCTGCCGGACCAACGGGCAATCTCTTCAGCTATTCTGCTGGCGCGCTGAGGATCCTCGCATTTTTTGATTAGAACCTTATACTTCACAGTTACTCTTCCCTTTCCATAACTGCAAAATTCATGTTATTGTAGCCCACTTTACCACAAGTATTCATAACTTTGAACAGGACATCGAAATCAATATTTTTGTCCACCTGTACTATGACTTTACCCTGAACGGCATTTAGAGCACCAACTCTGACCATCTCTTCCTCCTGAGCCATGCAACCCTTAAGCTTTTCTTCCAGTTTGGCTGCAGCTGGATCTGGATCATCGGCAGGAATCTTTCTTACATCTTCAGTTGGCACGACGGGCATATTATCCACCAGTATCATATCGTTAGTAACTGCCACCTGAAGGTTTACTTCCTGAGGCTTCTTTTTCGACTCAGAGTTTGGAAGAACCAGGTTGTCTGCATTGGTTAGGATACTTCCCTCTGCAGAGAAACTCTTGAGCAGGAAAACAAGGATAATGGTGAACATGTCCATCATTGAAGTGATGTTCAAATCGGAACTTCTGGGAACTTTTTTTCCTCTTCCTTTACCCATGTTAACTCCTCAATTTTGCGATAGATATATTGGAAAACTCCGCGGCCCTGGCTTTATCCATAATCTGTACTATCTTGTCATATATCACCTGGTTTTCGGCAGCAATAATTATATCGTTTCCATCTTCTGCCTCCCGATAACGCTCCTTGATTTTCATCAGTCGGTTTTGGAGTTCATCGTAAGCAGATAATGGCTTCAGCACGAATTCCGCAGGATCTTTAACAATGATTGTACGTCTGGGGTTGGTAAGAGCCAACACAGTATCACCAACATTCACTTTTTCCACAGGTTCATAAGCAGTATTGGTAATCATTTCATTGTATTTAGTATATAACCGGTTCAATGTATTTCTCTGTTCATCACAGACATAGAGATATATGTCGTATCTTTCATAGATTAACATATCTCTACCGGTTTTTGGATGTTTTGCAGCTTTACCCGGTTCATACTCTACCGTGAAATCCTCTTTGTCATCTTTAGCAATGTAATGATGATATTCTCGATAGAAAAGACTGGGCATAAAACCACCTTTTGCTCCCAGAGTAACTACAGAGTCGGTAATGATAGCTGTCAATAAAAGCTTTTCACTTTTATCTTCTTTGGGCTGTTCAGTTACAGCCTGTTTGGTCTGTGAACCTCTGGCCTCAGGCAGCTTTATATCGATTACCGCTACTTTAGCAAACTCTGCTGACACCAGTAACATAGGAATGAGCACCACCATAAGGTTCATGAATGGCTTCAAATCCATATCATTACTGGTCATTACTTTTTTTCTTGGTCTGTTTGCCATAGTTTATTCTTCCTCAAGCAAACTATTATTCTTCTACCAGGTTGATCAATTTTGATGTCTTCTCATCCAGTTCTTCCACTACTTTATCTGATTTACCAGCAATGATACCATGACAAAGAAGTGTAGGAATAGCGACTAACAGCCCCCAGAGTGTAGTTGACATAGCAACAGAAATACCGGTTGCCAGAGCCTGTGCTCTCTGTGCTGCAGGAACGTT
>CAYPMS010000288.1:0-2026 GCA_964411655.1 uncultured Fibrobacter sp. | reverse complement strand
ATTTGTTTAGTATTTGGTGCTTGTGATTTGGAATTTATTTGCGTGCCCTACTTCTGCTTTCTGGTATTAACCGGACACTGCTGAAGCTAAGAACAAATATTCGAAATCAGTTATATCCGGTTAATTTAACAAAAGCAATATCGGAGGTTATCTATTATCCCTGAGGTTCAGTGACTATCCCCCTGTTTTATCTTGCAGCTTTCAAGTCTAATGATCCTGGTCGAAGAAACTTGTTCCGAAGTTGCCTTTTGAAGAGGATGAAAGTATCAAAGCAATAAAAAGGACTCTTCAGCTTACTGGAATAACAGATTTAGCCATATTTATCATTGTATTTTTAGTCTTTAATAGTGAATTTATTGTCGGGCAACTCAAATTCATCTTCGGGCACATTAGATTCACTTTCGGGCAACTCAAATTCGCTTTCGGGCAACATAGATTGAGTACATTTTAGGATAAAAGATGGTTCATATTGGTAAAAAGATGAATTTTAGCGATAAAAAGATGGTTTGAGGGTGGCAAACGATGAGGCCAGAGGCACCAAATCCCAATGACCAAATCATTTAAACAAGGAAAGAACTGGGAATGGTGGTCTTTATCCTGTTTCGGATTTCGAATTTCGAATTTCGAATTTGAAAATCATCCATACCAGACTACAGGAAGCTATCAGAAAACATAACTTAACCAGCCAGGCGCCCCATTTTGTGTAGATTGTTTCCAGATTCACAGGATAGACCTTCTGGGTGATCATTGTTCTCTCATACAATCCGGTTCTGCCACCTAAGCGCCCGTAGGCATCCACAAACATGCTTATGCCTGAATTAGCCGATCTGGCAATGGGAATACCGCATTCGATAGCCCGCAGTCTTGCCATCTCGGCATGATGATAGGGACCGGTAGATTTCCCAAACCAGCCATCATTGGTTATCATAACCAGCAGATTTGCACCCTTTTTGGCAAACTCCCGAACGAATTCAGGAAAAATTGCCTCATAACAGATCAGTGGAGCGGCTTTAATGGAACTGCCGACATTAAAGATCGTATAATCCTTTCCTCTTTTAAAATCAGCCTCTCCTAAATTAATCCTGGACAGAATAGGAAACTGAACCTCAAAGGGTATCGCCTCACTGAAAGGCACCAGCTTTATTTTATGATAAAACTGAAAATCATTCTGACCGGGCTGGGCAAGAAACGCAGTGTTATAAACCAGATACTCATAGGGAGAACCAGTGGGTCCGTCGTCCCAGTGTAAAGATCCAAAAACGAGCGGCACACCAGCGGAATTCACTATTTCTCTTAACCTTTGATTGTGATCCGGCCTGCGTGCCACAAAACTTAATATCGAACTTTCTGAGCTGATTACCAGGTCAGGTTTCTCCAGTGAAGCCTCTTGCATTTGTGATCCAAGGACTTCAAATGCAGTATCCAATGAATTATTTCCCCAGTTAAACTGATCCAGATTACCCTGAAGTAACGTTATTTTTACTGCTGATGTTGCCGGAGGATGATTCATGCGGATCATTCCCCATATTGAAACCACAATCAGAAAGAGAACAAACGCTCCTGCATTGAGCCATTTTCCAATAGTCAGCCTGTTCTTATGACATGAGGAAATCAACTCCCAAAGAATCATGTTACCAAGGAGAGCCAGATAGGTCAATCCCCATACCCCGGTTATAGATGCTAATTGGGAAAGAGGCAGAACCGGTGTCAGCGCATAACCCAGAAATGACCAGGGAAATCCCAGATCTCCCAGTGTACGTACATAATCGATAAGCACCCATACTGCAGGAAACAGTATTATGTAAAGCCTTGGAAAATTCCTGTATACTATCCTGAACAGAAGTGCTGCTCCAAGAAAAATCAGCGCCATAACAGCCGATCCCAACAATAATCCCAGGACAATCAGGTGCCACAACCCTTCAACTTTGTCAAAAATCAGCCAGTAATACTGACCTAATGACAAAGCGAAAGAGTATAAATAACAGTGAAAAACTGCCTTTTTAAGAGGCTTCTGTACAGAAAGCCC
>CAYPMS010000287.1:0-2072 GCA_964411655.1 uncultured Fibrobacter sp. | reverse complement strand
GCCGACACCGAATGTGTACCACTGGCATCCGGTGGCTTTTGTGGAGAATATGAGGAATATGCATAAAGAACCGGAATGGCTCACATTTGCCGAGAATGAAGCAAAACGTTGGAAAGGTGAAACGGAAGATGTCATATCGAAAACAATCAATTACCATAAGGAAGTCGGGATAAAACTAACGGATTTAATTGGTACAGATCATGCATGGTGTGCTTCATTTGTTAATTATTGTCTAAAGTGCGCTGGCTATAACATGTTCTCTCCCGCATGCCGAGCAAAAGCGGTGCAAGATGATTTGAACTTTGTAAAAATTGAAAAACCTGTTTTGGGAAGTATAGGGCTTGTTGGAACTCACCACGTGGGTTTTGTTTACGCACAAAATGAAGGAAACACAAGACCTATATTACTTGGAGGCAATCAATCTGACCAAATAAATTTCACAACTTGGAAAGAAGCTGTTTCATTTTACTTGCCGAAAGAATATTATAAACAGACTGCCATTGAAACAGATCTTCCGTTTTCAACGTCCGATAAGCTGAATGAAGAATTTGGCATTATACTCAATAAGAAGATCGGAGATATTTATAGATGAACAATTCAATTAACCATATTTTATGGATTGTTCTGGTCTGTACGTTCAACTTGACCGGTATAACAGTTGATACAATAACGACGTTACCGAATGATATTGATCTCCAAGAGGGTGAAGAGTTGAAGCTGGCTTTACAATTTTCGGATAATCATGGTACACATATTCTTGTTCTCCTTAGAAGTTATCATAAATCAGCAGATGATGATGAAAAGATTATACTTAAGGCGATACAATTCAAGTTTGATTCGCTGAAATGGAAGCAGGAATGGAAGATATGGGATTATATTGATTGTAAAAACCTTGATATTCAAGGAGAATTCTTAACCCATCTAACTTCAATAACGGATTTGGACAGCAATAAAATATTCGAATCGACAATTGCTTATCAAATGATATGCGCTGGTGATATATCCCCAAAAGTAACCAAAGTAATAATGCGCCAAGGGAAAAGTAAATATGCTGTAAGAGGCGAATCACTTGTGATTATCGATAAAGATATTAAATATGGTGGAACATTTAAGTCTGACATAACATTAAATGAAGTCCCGCAATTCAAGACCTATTTAATTGATAAGTGGAAAAAAGCTGCTGGAATCGATTAAAATAGATTTGAGCTTAACACTTGTAAGTTTGAGAACAAGAGCCGCCTCTTAAGAATGAATATTGAAGGCGGCAAGAACAATCCGAGGGTCATTGAATACCACAGCACCACAACCCATAAGGCGACGGATGATGAAACGTCCTGGTGCTCTTCTTTTGTGAATTGGTGTTTTCGACAATGCGGTATTGAAGGAACCGGCAGCGCCAGTGCATTGTCGTGGGAAAAATGGGGGAAAAAATACAATTTTCCAGCTTACGGCTCAGTCGCTGTTATTGCATACGAGAATGAAGAAACAAACAAAAGGAACGGGAGAGGGCATGTTGGGTTTGTTGTCGGTAAAAAAGGAAAGCAGATTATTATATTGGGTAGCAATCAAAGTGGTTCAGTATGCCTCAATGCCTATGACCCGAATTCAATAGTTGTTAAAAATCTAAAATGGAAGGGAAAGGTTGTTGCCTATGTCCTTCCCTAAAATGAAATAGCTCAATTTGAATTACCTGGCCCAAAGGGTAAAATAGATGAACTTGTTGAAACTCGTTAAGATCGGCGATATCAGCATCGATCCATATATGCCTTTTATGACATTTGTAGTATTGCTCTGCAAAATGATGGCTATCGCGTATGCCACGTCTCTGAGCAATGAAAAATCGCACGAATTTTATACTATCCCCAAAGAACTTATTCCCAAAGGTAACGTAGTCGATAGCGTCTGTTGGCAAGACAAAGCGGGCAATCATATAGTTTTTATTAGTTACTATACTGCGGGCGATGTTCTTGAGCCTGGATATGTTGCGGAACTTAATGCTATACAAATCGATATCAAGAATCAGTAGTGTCCGGTTAATTTAACAAAAGATCAAGGCCACCAAACCTATATTT
>CAYPMS010000286.1:0-2076 GCA_964411655.1 uncultured Fibrobacter sp. | reverse complement strand
TGAAGCCTTTATTGCAGGATACCATCCAAAAAAGATACCGGTAGCCGCACATACCATACTGGACAGAATAATCGAGTTGAATGTAACCAGCGTAGGCCATTTAAGAATCTGACCAATTGCGAAACTTGAAACTAATCCCAGAGCCAACCCCACCAGCCCACCAGTCACACTGATGATAATTGCTTCGATCAGAAACTGCATCATGATATCGATGCCTCTGGCACCCACAGCCATCCGTAATCCGATCTCTCTGGTGCGTTCGGTGACCGATACATACATGATATTCATAATACCAATTCCTCCCACCAGAAGAGAAATACCTGCTATGGAAGCTAAAAGTATGGTTAAAAGACGACTTGTGGAACTGATTGCTGCCAACAGTTCCTGCTGAGAACCGATAGAAAAATCATTCTCATCGGTTTCCCCTAATTTATGCTGTACTCTGAGAACCTCTTCTATTTCCGCCTTCGCTGCATCGGCATCATTTTCATTGTAAGTAGACACATAAATAGAGTTGATTCTGGTGCCACCAAGGATTCTTTTCTGTACAGTAGTATATGGTGCAATTACAATGTCATCCTGATCCTGTCCGAAAGAAGTCTGCCCCTTGGAAGCCAGAACACCTATTATTTTAAAAGGGATATTTTTAAACCGGATATTTTTTCCTATCGGATCTTCGCCATCTGGGAAAAGGTTGTCAACCACGGTTTTTCCCAAAATACATACTTTTGCGGCACTGAGAATATCTCTGAATGTGAATTTGCTGCCCGACTGGACGGTCAGCTCACGGATTTCGAAATAACCCGTGTCCACTCCATGGATCTGGGTGAACCAGTTTTTGGCACCAGCAATCACCTGTCCTCCGCTGGAAACCGCAGGGGAGACTTCTTTGACAAGCTTACATTGACTTCTAATAGCTTCCACATCATCCTGGGTAAGAGTCTGGGCAGAACCTGCACCTCCGTGTGCAGCACCCTGACGGAAAGATCCCCGGTTTATCATGAGCATATTAGAGCCCATCTTTCCGATTTCCTTCTGAATACTCTGTTTTGAGCCCTGTCCAATTGCCAGCATCGTGATTACCGAGCCCACACCGATAATTATCCCCAACATTGTAAGAAACATGCGGAACTTGTTTCTGCCAATCGCTTTTAGTGCTAAAAATATCAATCGAATTATGTCCATATATTTCCTGTTTTCAGATTTCGTTGTCTTTTGGAAGTCCTGCAAGGGCTTCTGTTGCAGAAATCGGTTTTTCAATTTTGCGATCCGATATTATCCTTCCGTCCCTCAGACGAATACTTCGGGAGCTGAACATCGCGATATCCGCTTCATGAGTGACAAAGACGATAGTACGGCCTTTTTTATTGAGATCCTGAAACAAAGCCATAATCTCATAGGATGTTCTGGTGTCAAGATTTCCGGTAGCCTCATCTGCAAGCAAAACCACAGGATTATTTACAAGCGCTCTGGCGATTGCAACCCGCTGCTGTTGTCCTCCTGAAAGTTGATTGGGTTTATGAAAGCGACGATCTTTCAAACCTACCATATCCAGGGCTGCTTCTGCCCGCATTCGTCTTTCATCATTACTTATTTCCGGATTGTAAAAAAGAGGCAGTTCGACGTTTTCCAGTGCAGTTGTTCTGGGAAGCAGGTTATAAGACTGGAATACAAAACCGATTTTTCGGTTTCTCATGACAGCCAATTGATTTGGGGTCATACTTGAGACCGCGATTCCATCCAGATAGTATTCCCCCTTGGTGGGTCTGTCAAGACATCCCAGAATATTAAGCAGAGTAGATTTGCCGGATCCACTGGTTCCCATAATAGTTACAAATTCACCCGGATTGATAGTGATATCAACCCCTTTAAGAGCCCGCACTATTTCGCTTCCTACTGTAAATTCACGACATACGTGCTCAATTTTAATGATGGCTTTAGCCATGCCTCCCCCTTCTATCGTATGTGTCCTGAGCCTCTTGGGGGACGCTGAGGCATGAATGGGTTAACACTTACAGGCGATGATTCCTTTTTGCTTCCAGATGATCCGTTTTTCACAGAAAGAATTACTTCATC
>CAYPMS010000285.1:0-2108 GCA_964411655.1 uncultured Fibrobacter sp. | reverse complement strand
CGGTATTTTAATGAGCAGACCCCGATTCGAAAGAATCGAGGCTTATAATATAATAGGAAAGAGAGGAAAAAGCAAGGGAGAGAAACTCTTTTCCTGCTTTAATGCAAAATGCCAGAATAATGACGGACAAAATGCATTCTGTATTATCAATCACAGATCGCCGATTCAGTCAGTCGTACTTCCTTATTATTATCCAGGAAATAATTCAGATGCCACTCCCCCGGAAAAAGAAGCACGATCGCACCGTTTTTATCCCTGGCAGATTCAACCCCATTGGGAAAGTGACATTTGGCGCCAAGCTCGCACCCCTTCTCAAGCCACCTGACCAGTTTCCAGTTGGTCATTTCGATTCTGGCATCGGTTCCGTATTCGTTTTTCAGACGAAACTGAACCAGATCAAACTGTAAAGGACCTACTGCTGCCAGAAGCGGTGCACGTCTGGCATTATTAGTCACCTCAAAACAATGTACCAATCCCTCCTGGACAAGCTGATCGAGTCCTTTCTGAAAACGTTTATAATTCGAAGGCAACGGATTATGAAGAAAGGCAAAACATTCAGGAGGGAAACTGGGTATTTCGTCATAAACAATATCAGCATCTTCACTTAGTGTATCTCCGATGGAGAGATAATCTGCACCTACCATTCCGATCACATCCCCCGGAAACGCTTCATCGATAGAAACCCGCTCTCTTCCAAAAATTGAATTAGAGTTAGACAAACGAAGCTTTTTACCGGATTGCACATGTACAACAGGCATATCTCTTGTAAACTTACCAGAAACAATTCTGATAAATGCCATTCTGTCACGGTGCAAGGGATCCAGATTCGCCTGAATCTTGAACACGAATCCAGAAAATTTCTGATTCTCCGGTGCGATCTCTTTATTTGTAGAGATACGGGGCGCAGGTGGAGGAGACAGTTCAATAAAACCATCCAGTAGCAGTTGTATTCCGAAATTGTTTGCTGCACTGCCGAAAAAGACAGGTGTGGTTTTTCCCCCCAGAATGTCATCCAGATTAAATTTGGCACCAGCCTCTTCCACCATAGCCATCTCCTCACAGATTCTGTCATAGGTGTTTTTATCAAGAAGATTGCGCACAATCTGATCGGTGATTCCGTGAGTGGCAACCGGAGCTTTGAAGGCTCCTCCCACAGTTCTCTCAAAAAGATGTACCAGACCGGTTTTTCGCTCCCAGACACCTTTAAAATCGACACCTGAGCCCAAAGGCCAGTTCATGGGATAAGCAGAAATTTTAAGAACCTGTTCAATTTCATCGAGAATTGCCAGAGTATCTAAAGCCGGACGGTCAAGTTTATTGACAAAGGTCACCACTGGAATGTTTCTTTTTCTGCATACCTCAAAAAGTTTGCGGGTCTGCTGTTCGATACCTTTACCGCCATCAATTACCATGACTACCGAATCCACAGCAGTGAGTACACGGTAAGTGTCTTCTGAGAAGTCGTTATGACCGGGAGTATCCAGCAGATTTATTCTGTAACCGTTATAATCGAAATTAAGAACAGTAGAGCTTACCGATATCCCTCTCTTACGCTCTATTTCCAGCCAGTCCGAAACTGTTTTACGTTCTTTTTTCCTGGCGGTGACCGAGCCTGCAAGCTGAACTGCTCCACCATATAAAAGCAGTTTTTCAGTTAAAGTCGTTTTTCCAGCATCCGGATGAGAGACTATGGCAAATGTTCTTCTCCGGTTAATCTCCTGATTAAAATCCATATTAAAAGTACTCCTTAAAAACAAGACCTCGGATAAGTGAATACAGCTATAAAGTACCAGTAACAACAATTAAAGACAGGTTCAGAAATGTGCGGTATAGAGAAAAAGATTATTAAGTGAGGCTTTTATAGAAGAAATATATCTGACCATTGAAATGTCATTCCGGTTGTCGTCTTGGCTTTCAAATATAATCTTCGCCTTTTTTGAGCGAAATTTTATTTGGTGAGGGAAGAGTTACTCCTTGGGTATAAACAAGTAATTGTTAAATACGATTTCTTGTTTTCTATCAGTAGTGTCCGGTAAATCTGACAAAAAATAAGGGTGATCTAGGGAAGGTTTCGTGGACACGAGTTAAGCCACGAAAAATTGACATTA
>CAYPMS010000284.1:0-2109 GCA_964411655.1 uncultured Fibrobacter sp. | reverse complement strand
ATTTGCATATGTGGCTGCATAAATTTAAAGGAGACTCATGAGATATATCCTGCAGATAGAAACATTATTATTAGTCTCTGATATGCTGGCAACAAATTCTGGCCAGAAAGAGATTCTTACCGAAATTTTAAATCTTCTTGAAAAGCATTTGTCTTACCTTCGTGGTACTATTTTACTTCTATCAAAAGATGGGAGTGTGCTGACTATTGAAGCTGTAAATGCAACCTCAACATTAGTCGACAAAGATATTCTTTATATGCGGGGAGAGGGAATTGTCGGTCAGGTTGTTGCTACCGGTGTACCTGCAATAATTCCGGATATTTCTGATGAGCCACAGTTTCGCGACAGAATTCACCGACGCAAAAAGGTATCTCCTGGCGATTTTGGTTTTATTTGTGTGCCAATAAAAATAGAAAATGAAATTGTAGGGACGTTGTCGATCGATGTTCCATGTTCTCTTCATCTTAATCTCAAAGATGAATTAAAAGTTCTGACCATTGTTTCCAGTATGATTGCCAATGATGTCAAAATGCGCAGGGCATCAAAACTTGAACGGGATGTACTTGAAGGTGAAATTTTACGATTAAGAGACGCTCTGGGAGACAGTTTCAAACCTGAAAATATGATTGGCAATTCAAAAGCGATACGGGACGTCTACCTGAAAATACATATGGTAAGCAGAACCGATACAACAGTTCTTATCAGAGGTGAATCAGGTACAGGTAAAGAGCTGATTGCATCTGCAATACATTATGGCTCTCCCCGTGCAAGGAATAATTTTATAAAGGTCAATTGTGCTGCTCTAAATGAAAACCTGCTTGAAAGTGAGCTATTCGGCCATGAAAAAGGTGCATTTACAGGAGCATTTTCATCCAGAATCGGACGTATTGAAGAGGCCGAGGGTGGTACACTGTTTCTTGATGAAATCGGAGATATTTCCCAGTCAATGCAGGTGAAACTTCTTCGGTTTCTTCAGGAAAGGGAATTTGAACGAGTCGGTTCAAATCGTACCATAAAATCAGATGTCAGGATCATTGCCGCCACCAACAGGAATCTTGAAGAAGCAATTAAGAAACTCTGTTTCCGAAGTGATCTGTATTACCGTATAAATGTGTTTTCAGTGTTTATTCCCCCTCTTCGTGAACGAAAAGAGGATATTCTTCCATTGGCAAACCATTTTGTGGAAAAATTTTCCAAAAAACTCTCTATTCCGGTAAGAAGAATTTCAACAATGGCAATTAACATGTTGATGCAGTATCACTGGCCCGGAAACATAAGAGAGCTCGAGAACTGTATTGAGCATGCGGTGATAGTAAGTAATGGAGGAGTAATACATGGGTATGATCTTCCAGCAACGCTCCAGATGCCAGATACCAAAGATATAAAATCAACTGGAAATTTGAAAAAGCGTGTAGCCGCATTGGAGAGAGACTCGATAATTGATGCACTGAAGCATTCTCATGGTAATATAAATTTGGCATCAAAAGAGCTTGGTTATACCAGCAGAATGATACGTTACAAAATAGACAGGCTTAAAATAGACTATAAGAACTTTATGAACCATACTGAAAACACCTAATTCGTTTACCTTCAGAAATTTAATGTCTCACTCTGAATGAGTCGAAACGAAAAAATCTAATTTTTTGGATTTCGTATTTCGAATTTCCTCTCTCCTACTCCTTTTCTTATTTCGAATTTTTCTATTCTGGTTTCTTTTTTGTTATTTGTGATTTGTTTTGTATTGTTTCTGCTTTTGAATCGAAAAGCGGTTCATCTTTGTATTGCAGTGTAACAAAAATTTCACTTATCAGGCTTGATTTGAAAAACAGCCAAAATACTTCAGAATAACTAAACAACCGTAATTGCATTTGTTAATTGCAGTGAAAAATATTTCACTGCAATACATACGGAATAGTCCTTAACTCATTTTAACCAGCTATAAATGTCAGTGTAAAATCGTTGTTTTCTGATATTTTAAATGAAAATGTAATTGAGCCAACTGCGGCACAGTCTTTGCGTAATTATCGAACGTAACAAAAAGTTCACGAAATTCAAAGGAGATTTTATGCGTAAAGTGGCCATTTATGGCAAAGGCGGTATTGGGAAGTC
>CAYPMS010000283.1:0-2137 GCA_964411655.1 uncultured Fibrobacter sp. | reverse complement strand
CAGCCTCTTTCACTTTTTTCATTAAATTCCGTCCCGCAGGGCAAACATAGCTGCAAATACCGCAGTTTACACATTTCTGTGGTTTGATATGCTTAATAAGATTGTATTTTCCTTTATCAACTGCTTCCGCAATTCTTCTTACATCCAGTTTTTCTGGACAGTATTGTACACATTTACCACAATGTGAACATTGTGGAGATTCTTTGTATTGCACAAAATCTGAAACAGCAATGAAAGAAGTTTTTTTGTCAACATCAGAATCTTCATCAGCCTGTTCAGAAAGCATTATACCACCACCGTAAAAAACCGGATAACCTCCGGGGAATATTTTTTGAACTATTTCTAATATGCTATCTCCAATATTAACCCGTACGGCTTTACTTTGCTTATGCTTAAGATTTGCCACAGTAATAACTTTTGTATCTGCTTTTATGTTTTCAGTCACAGCAGATGCTACAGCAATGATTGTCTGTACATTCAATACCAATATACCATGTTTTGCAGGAACCGAATCTGAAGGAAGTTGCTGTTTCAGAATCTTTTTTACAAGTTCCTTTTCGGATCCTGCCGGATAATAAGATGGAAGTTTGATAATATTAACATTTTGAGGAAAATTGAATGGTGAAAAATCATTTTTAACTGCAAGCACAATTTTATTGAAAGGAACAATCTCTGAAATCAAAGAGATTCCCTCTGATATTTTTTCGGGATATTTCTGAAGCAGTATTTTATCGTGTATCAGTCCGGGATCACATTCCATGCCGTTGATGATAAAATATTTTTCAGTTGCTTTTGAATTCAAAACCGTTTCTATTTTTACAGAGGTAGGGAAAGCGCCACCTCCATGCCCGAAAACTTCACACCTATTTATTAAAGAAAGTATTTCTGATGAATTCGAGTGTTTAGGCAAGCGAACATCGGATTCTTTTCGATGAGATAAATCAATTATATCATTTTGAATGCAATTAATAGGGATGGGTGGTTTTATCTTTAACTTGGAAGGAAAATGCAGGTCTGGAAAGCCTGGTAATCGATCAACAATAAAGGAAATAAGATTAAAGGCAAGAATTCCCCCGGTAAGAAAAAGAAGATTCGGTTGAAACTGAAGTGAAAGAGCTCCCATGAGAATACCAATCATAAATCCAGAGACGGGTCTGAATGTAATGGTGACCGGATCAGTAATTATAAGTGTGCCCCAGAAAAAAATTCCATAAGTTATTAATGTTTCAAAAGTTAGATCTCCTCTTAAGGATAACGATATGATAATCCCTAGTAAATAACCCAACGATGCAAATGGACGGCTGCCAAGAAATGGAATTGAAAGAAGCATTGCAATAATGGTCCAAAAGGAGAAGGAGAGGATGGGAAGATCGATTTTAAAGAAGTAAACCAGAAAAAAAGAACCAAAAACTGCGTGGTTGAATATGTTCTTACCTGTTCCTCCAAAGACATGCTTTCCTAATATAAGGGCAACTGCCAGTGCACAAAGTTGACCCCATAATGGAACTGACGGTGTCAAAATCTGCAATAGTGAGGCTGTAACTGCAGCAGAAACGGAGCAGACCGGCCTTTTGTACCGTAGAAAATTTATAAAAGCATCTATAAGCAAACCGGTCAGAAGAATCAGAAGGAAATGAAAAATGGACTCCGGTTTGGATATCCACTCTGGAATCAGGTATAGAAGGGAGACCGCAAATAGATGACTCATAACGGTCTCATTTGAGCCAATTTTTCTAATCAGAGGATAACGGTTCATCTTACTCCAGCCAGGAAGCCATGAATTCGGTGGATTCCTTTTCCAAACATCATGAGCGGGCAGGCTATTGCAGTTTCAATGCCTGTTTCCCTGCATTGTTCAAGTATAGAATTGTCTGCAACATTTCTATTGTGGAAAAGGATTCTTTTAACCCCTTTTCCTTTAAGGCTGGCGACTGCTTTTGAAGCATTCTCCTTACTCATCAGAATATAGACGTTTTCAGGAATTGAAGGTAATTCAGAGAGATCATTGTAAACCTTAAGATCGAATTTCCGGTCTTTGTTACTGTTTACCGGATATACTTTAAAACCATGATTTGACATTGCTTTAATAATTTCTTTGCAATAAGCTTCATTTTTTCCGGAATAGCCAAGAAAAAGG
>CAYPMS010000282.1:0-2157 GCA_964411655.1 uncultured Fibrobacter sp. | reverse complement strand
TTCAAAGAACTAAGGCAAGCCTGAAGATACCCCATTTTTGAGCGCTTACGCCTGAGCAACACTCTTCAACCAGTATGGCCAGAATGAAAACTTTCTTTTCAACGCTTCTATTGCTTGAGAAAGATGTATCGTAATGCAGCACCCCCTTTATATAAGCCAAATCGTCCGGTTATATAGTATTCGGTTTGTTTCTTTTCCGGCCGGGTAAAAATCTTGCGGGGCTGGCCAAACTCGACGGCGCTGTCTTCATCGAAAAAAGCTGTATAATCAGAGACTCTCTGGATACCTGCCGCATATACGTGCTCCATTTCAGGTCTTCGATACGGGAAGATAAGCGGTAATCCAAAGCGCTTGCAGGTTCATCCATTAAAAGAATTTCTGGATTTACAGCCAGTTCCCTGGTCATAATAATCTTGTTGCTGGCCGCCAGAAAGGCCACTGATTCTGGTGTTTTTAATCAAATCATTAATACGGTTAAGTGTTAACAGAAAGGTTGATTTTACACAACCAGATGGTCCCAGACAGTAACCTGCCTTGAAGAAATTTTAAGGGATATACCATTTAATGCCTGAGTCCGGCTATAAAAGAAACTGAGTCCTTTAACGACAATTTTTACCTCTTCTATTAAATTTTTAAAAGTCTCTTTTTAAAAGTCTCCCATTATATAATCACTACTTTTTGTTAAATGATAGTTAAGTTCAGGGTTAGTGCTTTATAAAAGGATGCTGCAGTATTGAGGCATGCACTTTGCAGTAATAAAAAATCATATCTGTCCGAAGCTGCAACCAGATATCCCGTCATTTTGACAAGAGGGAGGAAACAGATGACTTTTTCCATAGATAAAAGCGTTTTTTCTATCAGCCCTTTGGGGGAAAAATTCCCTCTGCCCTCTGAGAATGATTACAACGACGAACTTAAGCGACTCAAAGCTCTGGCAGATAATGCCAGATCCAATCAAAAAGAAATTGTAGTAATCACAGGCGAGGAACTCAACTCTCCTGTTCTGGCTGCAGTAATCGCCAACTCTAAAAACAGCAGTGCCCAAAATTCAAAATTCGTTATATGGCACCAGAATCCATCTTCACAGAACTACTGGAAAACACCTCTGCTTAACAGAGGTCTTTTCCCTGTAGGATCAGAAAACCCCCAGGTCTCAGAATTAATCTTTGAGGCAGTTATCCGCACACAGAACCTGACGGCCACCTTCAATTCAGACTCGCTAAGTCTTGCCGATTGCGTGATAGTCGATGCACAATGTAGTGATCCGGATAACCAGGCTGGCGAACTTTTCAGTAGCGAGATCCGTGCTCAAGAACTGAGAGATATCATGAAAATTGTGGGTGAAAAAATCTCACCATATTGTCTTGTACTGATAGAATCAACTGCAGCTCCAGGTATAACAGAGTTTGTTGCTTATCCAGTACTTAAAGAGGAATTCCAGAAACGGGAAATCGAGAACGAACCTCTTCTGGCACACAGCTTTCCAGGGGCAGATTCGGGGAAGGAATATGTAACCAACACCGGAAGACTTTGGAGAGTATGTGCAGGATGTAACGACAATTCCCGCAGAAGAGTACGGGCATTTTTAAAAAGCATCCATCCGGATAATCATCCACCCGCAGTATTTGACAGACCAATAGAGTCCGAAACCACAATGATGGTCGAAAACTCCTATAAAAATACCCTGTTAGCGTTTTTCAATGAATGGAGCTTGTTTGCAAAAAGAAATGGTGTAAATTTCGCAAAAGTAATGGAAGTGATAAAACAGTACCCGATTCAAAGCTATCTGTCAGATTCCGATAATCTGATTTAGGAAATATGTTGCACGATAAATTTTCAAAAACACTTAATTTAATTGCGCATTTCATAACCTCAAATTGGCTACTCCACCATCTCTTCAGCCTTGGCTAATTAAGACTTGTAGTAAGCACCTTATTAGTATATAATTCAATCAATGCACCTTTCTGCAAGTCAGAGTACTGTCTTTCAGTAACTCTGTCACACCTCATCAGATGGTACTGCTCCTTGAGAGAGACCTCTTTTATGAGGGTGATCGTGAATTCTATGCAGCTAAGAAAACCAATCTGCTTTTTTAATAGAAGAGCACTTACACTCTTCTCTACCGCAGAGAAGAAATAGAAAGGAACAGAAAGCTGA
>CAYPMS010000281.1:0-2169 GCA_964411655.1 uncultured Fibrobacter sp. | reverse complement strand
GTTAAAAAGTGTCGAATTCTGCAAAAAAAGCAGATTACACTGGCCAAATATGGTTGTCAGGAATAATATTAAGTGTTGAAAATTAAGGTAAATAACTGTTACCGACTGTCACATATTTATATTTTGTAAGGAGGAATCATGAGCATTCAGAATCTTTTGGACGAAGTGGAAGTTCTCAAGCAGGAATACGAAAAATTTGAACGTGGTAATAAGTCTGCCGGTACCCGGGCGCGTAAAAGCCTTCAGAACATCAAAAAGATTGCTCAGGACCTTCGTGTAGCGATTCAGGATTCAAAAAAAAGTGAAGCTGAAGCAGAATAAAATCTTTTTACTACTTAAAAAGGGGATTAAATTCCCCTTTTTTATTTCGATGCAATATTTTTTGCACCTGCCCGTATTTATAACCCTTGTACTCTGATTTATCCTTTTTATATGTAATGTAAACAGTTAATTAAAATAACCATTTCAACCTATCATCTAAATCAATAATGGTGGTACAGTATGAGTCCTACTAATGGTACAACAATGTTGGAGGTTTCAAACCTTCACAAAAAGTTCGGGTTATTCAGTGCTGTAAAAAACCTGAGCTTTCAGATCCGAAAAGGCGAAATTTTCGGATTTCTGGGTCCCAATGGTGCTGGTAAAACAACCACGATGCGAATGGTAACCTGCTACATTCCTCCATCATCCGGATCAATACGGGTTGCTGGACTGGATCCGTCTGTTTCCAGCCTTGAGGTACGTAGAAAAATCGGTTACCTTCCAGAGCATAACCCCCTGTACAATGATATGACCGTTTTGGAATATCTTCAGTTTGTCGGAGAGATCCGGGGAATAAAAGGGGGCCGGCTGAAGAGTCGGATCGATGAATTATTTAACATCTGCAGTATCGGGAAAATGTCCGGTCGTCTCATCGGCAATCTCTCTAAGGGATACAGACAGAGAGTAGGTCTGGCTCAGGCTCTGATGCATAATCCGGATTTGTTGATTTTAGATGAGCCCATGTCAGGTCTGGACCCTAACCAGATCGTTGAGATTCGCAATCTGATAAAAAATCTGGGTCAGGAAAAAACAGTTGTCTACTGTTCTCATATCCTCCCGGAAGTTAAAGCGACATGTGACCGCATTCTTATCATCAACGATGGCCAAATGGTTGCCAGCGGCACTCCAGATGAACTGGTAAACAATGCCGGTAAAGGCAACCGTTACCAGGTGCGCATCAAAGGAGACCGCTTCGAAATAGAAAGCAAACTGTCAGCAATTTCCGGAGTCACAGGCGTTAATATTCTGTCTGTCGCATCTGAGTGGGTAACAGCCGAAGTGATGGCATCTCAGAAGGATATCGGAGAAGCTATTTTTAAGGCTGTTGTTGAAAACGGGATGAGCCTTGCAGAGCTTAAACGCGAATCGGCAAGCTTTGAAGAAGTCTTCACACAACTGACAAGGAAATAATCATGGACAATATAATGACCATCTTCAAAAAAGAATTTAAAACTTTTTTCATCTCTCCTATCGCCTACATCTTCATTGTGGTTTACCTGGTTGTCACAAACTTTCTTTTCTTTCAGAGTTTCTTTCTGATAAATCAGGCAGACATGAGAAGCTACTTCAGTATCCTCCCCTGGATATTTCTGCTTTTTGTTCCTGCTATTACAATGCGAAGTTGGGCTGAAGAGAAAAAACTCCGAACACTGGAACTGCTTTTGACTTGGCCCATAAGTGATTTTCAGGTAGTTACAGGCAAATTTCTGGCTTCTTTCAGTTTTCTTGCAATAACTATCCTTCTCTCGATCTCTGTACCGATTACTGTTTCTTTGCTGGGATCACCCGATCCGGGTCCAATAATCGGCGGTTACATCGGAGCATTGCTGATGGGAGCTGCATATCTGGCTATCGGCCTGTGGATCTCCTCTTTTACTGAAAACCAGATCGTAGCCTTTATTCTTGGGGTAGTGATTACTTTTGCTCTCTTTATTGTGGGCAATCCATTTGTTACAATGGCTGTTCCCCCCATGCTGGTACCGATACTCGATTATATAGGACTGGGAAATCATTTTCAAAGCATCGAGAGAGGAGTTATTGACACCAGAGACATCCTGTATTATTTCTCGGTGATCGGCTTTTTTCTCTTTCTTAATGTACAAACACTTGGAAGCAGGAAATGGGAGT
>CAYPMS010000280.1:0-2196 GCA_964411655.1 uncultured Fibrobacter sp. | reverse complement strand
TCATTTTGCGTTTTGACCGTGGATGGCCCACAGACTGGAGACGTGATGTGGGAAAACCAATAAATTACTTCTCTTTGGGAGCAGAGTATTAAATCCTGCAGGGACTCCGCTTATTAACGGGGGTAAGTGATAGAGTCTTTAAGTGGCAACATTATAGCACAACCCGATAGTGTCGTTTCCTGATGTAACCGTGCAGAAGGTAAATATAATCAAGGTAATTTTCCGGTTTAAAACCGAATGTTAATCAAGGCTGGTAAATATCACCATACCTGCCTGTCTGGACTGGTAAATATTTCCTCATCGGGATTGAGAGTAAACCTTGCCATTTTTTACATGGCAGGTTTATTCCAAAGCGTCAGGGAAATGATACTATTTCCACGGAGGACTATTCCCATTCTATTGTTGCAGGCGGTTTATGTGTTATATCAAAGAATATATCCCCTATTCCTTCAATAGAAGAAGCTTTTGCGACAATCTCCCGTATAGTCTTCTCCTTTAGCGGAACGAATCTGGCAGTCATAGCCTCCTGAGAAACTATTGGGCGAAGTACAACACATTCACCACCTTTATCATTAACAATCGGAAGTAATACAACCGGCATCTGCCATACATTGTCATACTCACCAGACTGATGCAACAGTTCAGTACAGATAGCATCGATTGCCCTCAATTTTTCCAGTCTTTCCTTTGTAATAAAAGCAGAGACAAGTTTATAGGAAGGAGAATCGGATGTCTTAATCCCAAAAACGACCCTGTTGATGGATTTGACTGAATTGGTGATTCTGATTGACACTTCTTCCAGCCTGCTCCAGTCACAGGTCCCCAGAAGTAATGCCGGATGAGCATAAGAGCGTTCATCACCCTGAACCCCGACACTTCGAACAGGAAGAACTGTTGCATTGTATCCACAGGAAGCAGCAATATCACAGAGCTTCCTGAAATCATCACCGGGGATAGCTTGTTCTTTCCCATCAGAACACAGAACCCGCACTCCCAGCCCCGGCCCTGGAAAAGGATGACGCCAGATAAGCATGCGAGGTAAACCAAGAATCTGTCCAAGCTCTCTAACTTCATCTTTGTAAAGCTGAGCCAGAGGCTCTATCACCTGCCCACGGGAGATCATTTCCAGAATCAGATCGACCCGGTTGTGATGTGTTTTAATACGGTCGGCATGCTTTGTCCCGGCACTTTCAATTGTATCCGGATAGATAGTACCCTGGGCCAATATCCACTCATCGGAATTCAGATTCAATTCTGCAAACACTTTTTCCTTTACAGTCAAAAACATGTTTCCTATAATTACCCTCTTTTTCTCCGGTTCATATATGTCAGTGAGAGCATCAATGAAATCTGCCGAAGCATCAAAGACCTTAAGGTTGTCAAAACCATGAGAGTGCATATACTTGATAACTGCGCTGGATTCATCCTGTCGCATCAGACCATTATCAATATGCAGTCCCAGAACCCGCTCTTTACCAAGCGCTTTATTCAGCAAGGTAAAGGCAACTGTAGAATCAACACCTCCGGAGACCAGAAGAAACACTTTTTTATTCTTACAGAATGACTGGATCTGGTTGGTTATTTCATCAAGAAATGTTTTGCTGTTCCATAGCCGGCTGCAACCACTGATGTCAATAAAGTTGCTCAGAATTTTCATCCCGTTTAAAGTATCTGTAACTTCAGGGTGAAACTGAAGTCCGAAAATTTTTTTACTTACATGACTTACTGCTGCACAGGTGCAATCTGGGGTGGAAGCAAGAACCTTAAAGTCCGGTGGAAGTGATTGCACCGCATCCCCATGACTCATCCAAACCTGTTCAACATCCGAAAGACCAGTAAACAGATCAGAAGATTCCTTAAGATGCATCTTTGCCAGTCCATACTCTCTGGCAGTTCCCCTGCATACTGTGCCCCCAAGTTTCTTAGCTATAAGCTGGTGTCCATAACAGAGCCCCAGCACAGGAATCCCCAGATCAAGAATCGATATATCAAAACCCGGACTCTGGTCATCAAGTACACTGTAAGGTGATCCTGAGAGCACCAACGCTTTAAATTCCTTTAAAGACTGGGTATTGATTTCGTTTGAAACGATTTCAGAGTACACACCCAATCTGCGGATCCGGTTAGCGATAAGATGGGCGTACTGTCCTCCAAAATCCATTACTGCTATTTTGTCCATGACTTTCATTTCCGTTC
>CAYPMS010000279.1:0-2317 GCA_964411655.1 uncultured Fibrobacter sp. | reverse complement strand
CTGAAGGATTCCGAGGCCAAAGGCTGCTATGAGAAAGTCTCCCCGTTAAGTATTAGCGATCAAAAACTGGCAATCTTGATGCTCGAATCGGCACTCCTTGCCACCCCGGACGCCAAGGGAGCATTGGGCCTAATCTTGAACAACCCGGGATTCTTCCCGTTCCAACTCCCTGTGATGACAGGGGAGTTTATTTCCCAGCACAACGATCGGATCGATGTGATTCGTTTTGGGCTGGACGATGAGCTGTTGAAATTGAAGAGCAATTAAATCAGGGATGGTACGTGAATGCCTTGGACTTCGGAACACACTAAATGGCTGATCGACACCGGCGAACGACTGAAGACCGCCGACGGCAAGGAGATCGAGGTCTGGGAGTTCTGTCATGAGAAAGACGAGGCAGTGCTATCGGCATGGGCGAAACACTTCCGGAATCATTATTGCCTGGATACCGAGATTGATTTCTTGCGGGGAAAGCAAACTCGTACTGAGTTTAGTGAAGAGGACAATGATGTTATCATTCCACAAAAATGGATTATAAACTTGGATATAGATTATTTCTTTTGTGAAATTGGTGAGAGAAAAGGCATTCAATTATTATCAAATGAATATATTACAGAATTTGCTTGCATTTTAAAGAATGCTCTTCAAAGAAACAGAATAATTGGTCTGACAATTGCACTAAGCCCGGAATGCTGTGGTGGTTGGAAAAATGCAGAATCTATTTGTAGTATTATTACAGATAAAATCGGTTTAAATTTCAAATTAGAATAGAACAATTATGTTCATACCATAAATTTTAAAAAAGAAAGATTCCTACACTCATATTGTCTTTATAAAAGGAACAGAAGACAATATTGTTAAGAGAATTTAATAACCCTATGAAAACACTATCTTTTCTTATAATACTACTGCTTCTCTCACTATTACTCTCGTGTAAAAAAAACGAACCAGTCATTAAATTGCCTGAGTTTGCTAATATCACTTTCAAGGTACAGGAAGAGATTCGTTTCGGCAGTTTGGAAACTGCCAGTAAATATGAGAAGGCAAAAGAGTTTAAACCCAATACATTTTTACTATTGTCATTTGTTTGTTATACTGGAGAAAAGGAAATTTCACGTGTTTCCATGTTTGACTGCAATAGAATCGGGGCAAATTGTACAATCAGATCCGACAGCATTTTTATCGATTTTGATAGAATTTCTGGGACTAAAGTCGGCTGTAACAGTTCACTTGGTTATTATCGATCTTTTCTGGACACAACTACTTATATTTACCGAAATGATACCCTTTTTCTTAAGAGCACCACAAATGATACTCTGATTCTTTTAAAACATGAGAGGGTAGTCCAATAGTTTTGTGATGATGCGTAAGAGGCTGTTTTTATAGGTGGTTTGTGGCTGAATTTAATGGGGACGGAGGAACTTTTCCACCCTTGAAATTGTCTAACCTCTTATACATGAAAAATGTAATCCCCAGACTTTGAACTTCCGGAATATCCCGCCCGCCCAGGCCTAACGGCCGGGGATATCAAATGTCACTCTTTCAGAGCTAATAAATATTTGATAAAACAACGTTTCCGGTAAACACAGAAGATAGGGGAGAGTGGCTGGTTTGGGGAAATTTTTGCTGGCCAGAGTTTTAGAACTTTCAAGTTTTTTCCACAAGAACCGGGTCCCGTTGTGGAAGAAAAGACGCAACGGATTTAAAATCCTCACCTTTAAATGGGGACGGAGGAAATATAGAGACTTTCAAATGGGCTATGCTTTTTTATTCTGCCCTTTTCAGGGCTGAGAAAATTAAATTACACATATCTAAATAGATCTTCTTCTTGGGCATTTATGAAATGCTTGTTTAGAGCTAAAAAAAATTTGTAGAAGATCATTATAAAAAAGGTTAATCCTGCGTTATTAACGCCCAGGTTGCAAACCTATATAGCGAATTAAAACGTTAGAAATTTATATAAATTTAAATATCGGAGGGCAAAATGTAGAAAAATGATTTTTTTATTTTTATACTAACTCTTACATATACTGCATTTACTCAACCTCAAGAGAATAAAAAATCAAATGCACACCTTACATTTAAAGGTGTTCCTATTGATGGTACTCTCAGTGAGTTTGTTGAAAAAATGAAAAGTAAGGGTTTCACTCACATTAGCACAGAAGACGAAGTTGCGACATTAAAAGGCGATTTCGCACTATTTAAAAATTGTATCGTAGAAGTAAGTACGTACAAACAAATAGATCTGGTAAGCAGGATATATGTGATATTTCCTGAAAATGGTAACTGTTCAGATGCTTCATACGACTACTTTTCA
>CAYPMS010000278.1:0-2317 GCA_964411655.1 uncultured Fibrobacter sp. | reverse complement strand
TCAAAGGTAACGAGCATTACACACCGAAAAAGGAATTTCTGGCCCAAGTCTCGAAATCGTTTGACAGCCTTGAGCTGACTGTTACGAGCAAATTGAAGCTTATTGCCAAAGACGGAGAAAAGAATCGTAAGGTCAGATACATTGTTCCTGAAGGAGAAGCCGAAAGATACTGGGTGAAGAGGTCATTGCTTGGTGAAATCGAGGACAATACCGTCACAACGAAGACTGACATTTCTGAATGTTTCCGGCAGAACCCTGAAGCCATTACGTTTTATAAACAGAGCGGGAAAACAGCCGAAGACCTGTTGATAAAGATCGATGGCATTGAAAAAGCACAGGATGAGGAAAAGAATCTCTGGTATCACATAAAAAACCAAGCTGTTGACGGCTGGATTTGTGATGGTGATACGGAGAATCTGAAGATGCTTTCCGCATTTGACTGGCCGGGATTCAGCATACAAAAGGAAGCGGGCGATGCCGCCTACGATCCTATGATTGACTTTAATAATCTTTCGCCGTTTTTCAAGCGAATTGTGGATGAGATAAACACGGACTTGGACAAAGCGGTTATTACAAGTGAAGAGCTGAAAAAGGCGGTGAAGGATGAGAAGATTGCATACAGGCTCTCACGGCTTATCTGCTTTCATCAATCCGAATGGTGGGTTGACAGGGAGATGAAATACTGGGAATCGGTCTTCAGGAAGATAGGCTCGAAACAGGCTGAATTGCAGAAAGAGGTATTCCGCAATACCTGCTGGTGGGATGAGGTCTCGCAGAAATGCAAGGATTTTCTGCCGACACCGAATGTGTACCACTGGCATCCGGTGGCTTTTGTGGAGAATATGTCGAAATTCAGCAGAATGTTTGATGATTCTGAAAAGAATCGAATCATGATGTGCATCTCCAAATTTGAAGGAGAATATTGGAGTTGCAATAAGGATTCAGAATTCTCAATGTCAAAAGATGATTTACACTATGCAGGAATTGTTCACATTGGACTTTCGTGGGGCTTTATCCAATTCACACAGGATGGGGGTGCACTCGGAAAAGTACTTAAGCTAATGAACGATGCCAATAATGAGAAGTTTAAGGATGTATTCGGAAGCAATTGGCAGGAACTCATAACAGTTACCAACACACCTGGAAAATCAGCTTTACAACAGTATTATGAAGCAGGGGGCAAGGCTAAGGCTGATGAAATGCGATCTAAAGGGATTGAATTTTATAGCTCACGGACAAAAGAGATAGCTATTGAATTAAATTCCATCGATAAAAAACACTTATGGCAATCCCCCTGGCTTGAAAGATTTGTTACAGCAGGGAAAGAACCTGTTTTTCAAGACGTGCAGAGGAAGCTGGCAATTAGGGATTTCCTCAATCCCGCACTTGAGATCTGTAGAACCTACAACATTCGAACAGAAAAGGGTATTGCGCTTGCTTTTGATAGAACAGTGAATCATGGATTTGGTGCAAGCAAAGCCATTTTTAAGAAATATACAGGTGGAAAACAAGTAGATGGAGTTGAGGAAGAAATTCAACTGATTAAAAAAATACGAGATCACTGGAATGCAGAAAACATGTTCCATATACGAATTGACAAAATACTGACTTTAAACGAATTAACTAAGGATACCTATGAGATTTTGTAAATTTTCAATCTTACTATTTTTGGTAAGTCTCACCACCCTTTCAAATGGACATGATTCACTCAAGATCAAAAATTATTTTATTTTAGAAACTGCCTATAAGAAGGCACTTTCAGCTTTCAATAGTAAAGATTATAAAAGTATTGAAGCATATTTTGATAGCACAATAATTTCAAGTTATCAATTCTCCGATTCGTGCAACATACTGCAAGAATTTCCAGCAACTAAGAAATCTAAAGTAATCAATATCCTTAACGATTATGCCTTTTTTCTTTATAAAATTTATGAAGATTATGCTAACTCATTTCTCTGCCCTGACATCCTTAATGGATCCCCTGAAGAGCAACGTTTAGCATCACAAGAAATGTCTGCGAGCAAGGAAAGATATCTGCGAAAAGCAGAACAGGTGTTGAAGTGCATTCTTTTCTTGGATACCAGCAGGACCGTAGCTTATTTGAATATTGCAGATATTCAGTATAATCTGTTTGATAGCACAAATGCTATATCTAATTGGGAAAAGTATGCCTCAATGATGGTCAAGGAAGGAAAAGAAAATAATATTCCTCCTTACATATATAATCCAAACCTTAGAAACAAAATTGAAGATTGCATAGTGAATCAAATGCCGCCTCCGAAAAAAGAAGAAAAGAAGAACCGAAACGGGCAGCACA
>CAYPMS010000277.1:0-2324 GCA_964411655.1 uncultured Fibrobacter sp. | reverse complement strand
ATACTTTTACCGTTTTCCAGTTTTCTTGAAACAAGAAAAACTCCTTTAGCTTTCACGGAACGCATGGCATTCCGGGTACTTGTTTTGTTGAAAGTGTGCAGAAGATGTCCATCTAGAGTATAGATACGCACCACTCCTTCGGTAGAGCTTGCCATCTTCTGATATATTTCTTTACTGGAATAAACGACTCTGGTGGAATCTATTCTTCTGGGAACAAAGTTAGTATCTGCAAGTTTCAGAAACTCCATGGCATAGCGTCTGCCAAATTCACGAACACCATCACAGGCGAAATGAAGCCCCCAAGTATCCCCTATTCTGACTTTGAAGCCTTGAGAGGAAGCAACACCACAGTTAGGGATCTCGTTTGGAAGTTGATTTATAAAAGGATTGAGATTTTTTGCATTTTGATCGGCTGAAGGGGAAGGATCCTGAATAAGTTCACCTGCAATAAAGGGGATATCACCAAGACCAAGATCAGCTTTTAAATCTGCCACGATGCTTTTGACTTTGCTGACCCAGGCACTACCTTCACCAGAGTTGGCTTCACCCTGATGTAATAGAATACCTTTAATGACACCGGATTGTTGTGCAATTTTAGCCCTCTTAACCATCCATTCATACCCACCACTACTGATTTTGGTTCCACCATTGGTGGGTTGAGTATGATTATCTATGGGAGCATTCCTTCCTTTCATAAATACTTCAATTTTCTGACCGGAAAGGGCACAGGGAACAAAACCGATAGTAATGTTATGTCTGATGGAATCCAGAAGTGTCTTACCAAAGTAATCTGCCGGCCCTATCCCTTCATGACAGTTATGATAAGGAGGGAAAGCAGTATACCACTGATCGTAAGTTCTATTTAATTTAAACCCGCAGGGGTAAGAGGTTGCATTGCAATCACCCCATGCAAGGACTTTTATCCTGCTGGTGGTATCACAATCTTCAGGTTGGGGATCTCTGGCCTGGGCTGTTGCATTTTGATTGTTACATGGACCAGCCATATTGGATTGTCCGAAAAGCAGATAGATATGGAAGTTGGGATCAGGTTCTGCAAAAATCTGAGAAACAGATAATCCTGTAATGAATGAAAAAACAAGTGCTTTTTTAAAAACAGGCATAATAACCACCTTCAGTTTCAGTTTGTTTAATTATAATAGATAAAATAAAAAGAGCGGAGTTGGAAATGACTGGCATCATTGAATGTTTCGTGTACAAAGTGTGTACGGACATGATGAATGTGAAGAATTTAAAGATCGGTTATTTTCTCAAAGAGTATCATCAAAAAAAAGTCCATGTGAATCTGTAATCTCCAATGCCTGAGTTTAAGGCCATTGGTTGTTCAACTTGAAAATTTTCATTTCCTTACAATCATTCTGAAATCATCTTACCTTTCGTTACTTTTTACAGAAAATGATTTGGTTAATCCCGATGATATTTCGATTTATCCGCACGAGTGTACTTCAGAGGCAAAAGGTATACAATTAAACCAACAATCAGTAAAAGGTTTCGAAGAAAACACTATAGATCGCTTTCACAACGAATCAAAAGTTGAGAGTTGGTAATGTGTTTCGACATAATAGACCTGCAATCAATTCGGAAACTGCCGGCATGAACAATGTAAATATGATTTGAATAGTAATTAAATTAATTCATCAATATAGAATCAGATGTTTTTTTATTGTCAAAACATGTTGATTTCAATTAGTTTAATAGACAGCATAGTGTTAGTTTCATTTTTAATTTAACTTTCTTTTTCTACCTTTTTTTAGGAGTCTTTATGCATTTTAAATTTTTTTTCAGGTTCTTGGCATTAACAGTAATAACGGCTTGTCTTTTATCATCCTGTCTCCCTCAACCCAAGTATATCGATTTAACTCAGAAAAGCAAAATCGCAGTCGTCGGGTTTTCACTGGATCAAACCATTGCGGCTGAAAACAGTAAAGAGGTTGATCAGGGTCCCGGATTGCTTCAGAAAATGGTTAAAGGTAAAGAAGAAGCTAAAAATGAATATTTCAAATATCATCAGCAGGCTGTCGAGGAAATGTGGACACAATTCAAGGAAAACATTCAGGATGCCTTGCTGGGTATTCCTCTGGTCAGTTTTGATGAAATAGTGAACAATCAAAGCCTATTGACTTTAACAAAGCCGATCGAAAAGAAATTTATGGGAACCGACCTTTCTACAGCATCCAGGAAACTCAGTCCGGAAGGGCTTAATTATGTAAGTGCCTACAACTCAAAGTCAATGGATAGTATCTGCAGCCTGCTGGAGTTAATGTCAAATGTTGTGTATGCAGCATATCCGAGTCATATTATTTAAG
>CAYPMS010000276.1:0-2410 GCA_964411655.1 uncultured Fibrobacter sp. | reverse complement strand
GTATTAAATGACTCAAAAGGTGTTTTTTTATGTAAATTTATAGTCCAATTTAGGTGGAAAATATTTGCTTTCGATCAGAATATAACACCAATCTCTCAATTAAAATCTGTCAGAACTTACCAACTATCATATTGGGAAAACAATAATAAAGGCCTGTTAGCCACCTTTAATTCCGATTGTCTTAAGTTTGCAGATTGTGTGATTTTAAATATGCAGCACTATAGTGCCGAGTCAAATTCTGAAAACCGGAAATCCTTTGAAAATTCGATTTCAGAACTAAAAAAAACGATGACATTAATAGGTGAAAAAATATCACCATATTGTCTTGTACTAATAGAAAACACATCAGCACCAGGTGTAACAGAGTTTGCTGCAAATCCGGTCTTAAAAAGAATATATGAAGATAGAGAAATAGAAAGTGAACCACTACTTGCACACACGTTTGAGCAACTGAAATTCAAAGAAGCTAATTCACCTAATAGTAACGAATCCAGAAGAATCTGTGCTGGCTGCAATTATGCATCCCGAAGAAGAGTCATTTCGTTTTTGCAAAGTATATTCCCGAAAAAAGATTCTCCCATAGCTGTTATGGACACTCCCTTAGAATCAGAAATTGCAGAGGTTATGGACAAATCTTATCTGCAAACATTTACCACACTCTTTAAAGAATGGAGTGACTTTACCAAACGATGCGGAATCGATATTAAAAAGCTTTCACTTGTAATAAACAGGACCTTTTTTGACGATACATTTTTACAACCAGTAAATAGTGATCCACACCAGCTCAGCATGGCAGAGATTCAGCACTGGGCTTATAGCAATATTTTGGGATCTGGATCTGAAAATAGCAGAACAAGCACCAATTCAGTTTTATAGGGTTCTCAATAGCATCGGATAAATTGAAATTTTACCAAATATGGTTTGAACTACTAAACCTTTATTAATAAACCTATATCAGCTGAGCTCATATTAGAAAAGTCACAATATGAGCAGCACTAATTCATTTATGAATAGATTCCAGCAGATTGCAACTCACTATTACAAACATATCAAATAAGATTAGTTGTACATTAATCCATAAAAAGGATGTCTCCTCCCACCAATTACACTCTTCCTCTTGCCTGCAACACAAGAGTTCTATATAATAGTATAGTGTGCTTAATCGAGGGTCGTTAGAGGGGGAGCTGGTTTAAGACATGATCCACATAGAGAGTCATAAGATCGCCCGTTTGCTTGAAATTATCGAAAGGAATAGATGGGACGTCCTGCGCAGAGAAACAGAGAGGAAAGAGCAGGAGGAAGAGTACGATGAAGATGATTCTGAGGAAATAACTGCCAGAGATGTAAAAATAGTCCTCTATGCGGCTCCCAGTCCCCTAACTAACTCTTTGGTCGCCATGTTTAGGAAAGAGACTGTTATCAGTGTTTTTGATGATCCCGAAAAATTGATCTCATTTTGTAGTAAATATCTTACACAATATGTAATGATGGATTTAGATCCACCATCAAACAGTCATATGGCATTGGATGTATTCACTGCACTTCGCATTATTAATCAAAACATCACCTTTTTTGCCTGCACAAAACACGTTAATTCTAAAGAAAAAGAGTACCTTATTAAAAATGGGGTAAACATATTGGAAAAACCGATTCTCAGAAAGCAGATACACTGGGTTATGCAACAAATCAACGGAAGTGAAATATAAGAAATATTTACTTGGGTATGGCTCCACTAAACCCTGATATGCTTTTTCATATATCCAAGAATTATCTCTTTAAAAATCATCTAAAGTTTGAATCCGTTTAAGATGAGAAATATCACCCCAGGTATTCAACCGCCATTGATCATCTTTTATGGAAAACACATTGATTGCAGCATTAAACAATGAGAAACTTCGGGGTTGGTTAAATGATATTTGTAAGGTATGACAAAAAAGGCAGGATACAATTCCGCTATGAGCGACAATAAGAACTTTCTGCCCCTTATGCTTTGATATAATTTCATTACATCCCGCGATGTAGCGTTCGTAACACTGCCTTATACTCTCACCACCAGGAATTATATAGTCCAGGTCATCAGATTGGTATACATTGCAATCTTGAGGATATTGGTGTCTGAACTCTTCCATAGTAAGCCCCTGCAAAATACCAAGATTGCGTTCCAGTAACCTTTTTTCTTTAAAAACTGGTAACTTTAGTTTTTGGCTAATAATTGAAGCTGTTTGCAATGCACGCCCAAGATCACTACTGTAAATTATCTCTATCTCTTTTCCCATTAACCCTTCAGATAGTGCTTCAGCCTGAGTGATTCCGATTTCAGTAAGAGGACTGTTTAGCTGCCCCTGCTGTTTTCCGATGTCGGCGGGCACTTTAAAACAGGCCACATATGGGCACTTCAAAACCAGCCACT
>CAYPMS010000275.1:0-2422 GCA_964411655.1 uncultured Fibrobacter sp. | reverse complement strand
TGACAAAAACCTGTTGTGCATCAACAACTTAATTCTTAGCGAACTAATTCCGTTTTTAAGAATAAAAAAAGAAAACTCATTGATCAATATTTTGATGACGATCAAAAATACAGCCATCAAAATTGATTGGGAAGAAATTATTGATTTTCAGGAAATTAATTTGCGCAACGGGATCAACAAGGTCGGAATCGCCGATTTGATTATTGTACAAAATGCCCGGGATCATAATTTATGCCTTTATTCCCTGGATAAGCACTTTGAGCTGATGAGTCAGTATATTAATTTCGATAGATTTTAATTCTCTCTTTATTGTGGTTCATCTTCTCTCCTGGATGGTGAATGTACGCGAATTGTTGCTTTGTCCTAAAAATATCACCTTTGTTTGGCCGAAAGCATCGATTGATCTCATGACATGCTGCATGGTTACCTAGTAACTTCCGGGATTTATATCGGCAGGTATTCGCGCCCGAATCTGTCGGTCAGTAGAGGACTCAACCATCATCCTATGCAAACTGGTTACACCACCACTCACAGAAACAAGCGAGGGGTGCGATATCACGGTTGTATTGGGCGCCCATTCCATGGCTTGCGGCAAAAAGCTTACAGTAACATCAATCCAACCTCCGGGATATGCATTACTTGTATCAACTCCCTCTATAGTAAGATTCCATCGGCAGGGACGGTGTCCGATTGATGATCTTTCATACTTCCCATCTATCCGTTGACTCCGGACTTCACACTCCCTCTGCATAATGCTGTCTTTCAGTTCCTCAACCGATCCACCTTTCACCGCAGGTGGCGGCGGCTGGGTTAAACTAACCTGGGGAATTACCACCAGGGCGAGACCTGCAAGCAGACTGGCTACCATTACTTTTACATGCAGCTTCATGACGACCTCCTCTCAAGGGATGCTGTTTAAAAGAGTTTATTGCTTATGCGAATCGATGTTAATGCTGCAAATGTTGACGGAGCGGCCTAAGATACCCACAAATATACTTTAGACTGAAGGGCGGCTGAAGCGTAACGCATCAACCGATACATTTTAATTTGGTGGATCCGCTATGCTTATTGCACCCTCTGGACTCAATAACCAGGATCCCTAATATTATTGGATGACTCTCACCATTTTTGATCTGATATTCTTAGGAACATCTTGCAGAAGAACAACATTAATCCCAGGTTTTACGATCATGCTTGATTGCTGAGGTTTTAACTCAGGTGTTGATGGAGGCGTTGGGACCGTTGGACTGCTTGGGGGTGTAATTATAGGTGCCGGGAGATTTTGCTGTTCCAGATTAACATTAATATCGGTGTTATCGAGCGTCCACATTGCACCGGTCAGTGGATCTACAATAAGCCATCCTATCAGTCCGCCAAAGACAAAGTTCCCAAAAATGTACCAACCGCCAGGCTGTGTATCGACAGTTATAATCTGATCGGTGAAATCTTGTTTAGAGATTTTTACCTTGTATGTCTTCCCACCAAAATATCCCCTCTTCTTTTCTAAGGAGACGACTGTTGGTGTTTTTCCAACAAATATCTTCGCTCCTGCCTCATCAGTCACACATACATCAGCTAGATCGGGAGTAGATTTGATATTAACCGCTTCGGGATTAGCCTTGCCAAAAATTGTGGCACACCCAGAAAGGTTTACTATAAGTCCGAAAAACATTACCCAAATAATTATTTTCATCCTCATTTCACTATCCCCCTAATGTAATTGTGGGCACAGAATAACGGATCTGCCAAATGCGCTCTTATAGAATAATTACGTTGGAAATATGACGCCTATTACCTATTTGACATGGATTTCTGAATCGGGAGAAACTTGTTCATTCTTTTTTTTGCTTTCAGCAGGGCTTGGAGTATTAGCTTTTTTAACTTCAGTCCATCCCGTATCAGATTTTTCATCTAGAGTTATATGTTTGAGATCATATGAACAGGCAGCAAGAGATAAGCATAAAGTGGTAATTAAAAAGCAACTGATTTTCTTGATCATTCGTTAATCGTCCTTTCCATAAGTTAAGAAATTTTTGCCAATAATAAAATTGTTTCTTTAACAATTTCTGGAATGGTTCTTTGTACTAGGTTTGCTATTCTTGTTTCGAACACAAAATCTGGCCAAGCTATAGTTGTCAATTTATCATATGTAACAAATTTTCTTATGTAATACGAATCCTTATCAGGCACCTCTACTTTAACTTCAATTTTCAGTATCCCTATAACATCAGCAGACCAAAATCCCACCCATGGTTCGACAAATAATTGCCTTACATTTAAGGTCATATTCACGACTTCATTTTTCCGCGTATCTACTACATTAAACCCAGCTGCCTTAAGTTCCTGCTCAAAAGATTTCTTTAGCCAGTCCTCGATGTTTTCAGATAAATAAATCCGGGCCATTTCCTGGCCGTAGCCAATT
>CAYPMS010000274.1:0-2427 GCA_964411655.1 uncultured Fibrobacter sp. | reverse complement strand
AAGTTATCACAGAAAAACCGGTCTTCAATCCCGGAACTATTAAAAAGACAGTGTATGCCAGGGACAGTGTACGTCTGACAGCTATCCTTGATCTTCACCCTCACGAGATCAGCAAATATTTCTGGTATCTGGACAACGACACCATTTTTGATATGGAAACCGACAGTAATTTTATAGAAAAGGTATTTGAAGATACTGGTACTTTCATCATAAAGGTAAATTGCATAAATGTTCTGGATGAATATGCTGTCAAGCCTCAGGTTTTCCAGGTGACTGTCCTTTCCAATAATCCGGTTATAAAAGAGGTAATCAAACCTGATATTGTTTATATAAATGAAACTTATACATTCAGGGTGATTGCAGAGGATGTGGGTAAAAACAAGGGGATAGCGCAGTATCTATACTCTCATGATGGGGAGAATTATACTCCTATGACTGACAGCACATTAAACCTGTCGTATAGTACTTCCGGCTGGAAACGTATTTATTTCAAGGTTATTGACAGTCTCAATCTGCAGAGTCAGAGTTACCTTGATTCGGTTCTGGTGAGATCAGCCATCCCTGTGATAGACAGCGTTTCTGTCCAATATCCGGAAGATTCTCTTTATGTAAATGATAGTTTCAATCTGGTTGTACATGCCAGTGATACCAATGGAACGGTTAACCAGGTATTTGTCAGTTGGGATGGTGATAACAAAGCAGAGGATAGTTGCACTTTGACTCCACCGGTAAAAGAGAGTACGACCAGTTTCGGTTATCGTTTTGACACCAGCTCTGCCGGAGAGAGGACAATCAGGGTGTGGGTGATTGATAATGATAATCAGAGTTCACTGATTTACGATAAGAAAGTTTATGTGAGTAAAGGTTCCCCGGTGATAAGCGGATTCTCTCCCGGGGAGGTTTGGGTAAATGACACTAACAAATTAGCACTGAAAACAACAGATGCAAATGGATCAATAGTAAAACGCTGGGTGGACTGGGATGCAGACGGAGCCTGGGATGACAGCTCAACTGTTACGGACACGTTTATTAATTTCTGGGATACTATTTATGGAGACACAATCATAGTGGTTAACACCAGTGTAATGGATAATGATTCGATAGTTACCTCTAAAACCTGCAGTATACTTGTAAAGATGGGCAGGCCTGTTCTTTCTGGTGCAAATTTCGGAGATTCTATTCAGTGGAAACCGGCGGCAACTGATATTGATTTGGATACAATGTTTTATATCAAAAAAGGTTTGGATGTACCTATCATAGTTAATGCTACAGATAGTAACGGAAGAATCGTAGAATTTTACTGGGAATTAGACACAAATGGTAATATCGCAGGTCCAACAACATTACCCGTATGGATTGCTAACAGTCTTCAAGGGAATGTAGCAAGAAATATACGTGTTTGGGGAAAAGATGATGACAGCATTAATGCAATTCCTCTGACATTTGTGGTATTTCCTGATGAGCCACCCCCAAAACCAAGTATAAGTTTTGAAAGATTGGATAGCCTTCAAATTGAAATTAAATGGAGTAATGAAGATGTAAAAGATGGCCAGGATACAAAATATGCAATTCTATTAGGAAAAAGCCCCACAACTTGTACAGACACCTTAATTGGTTTTTACAAGGGGAGTTCAACGCATTTTACTAGAAGTGGTGATTTTTATTCTTACACCTTTAAACCGATAGAAAAAGGATACAGCACCACATTTTATTTTTTAGTAATAGCCAAGGATGAAAGGAATTCAATAAGCATAAGCACGGGAGGTGAGGGAGTAATGGTGGTGTATCCAAATTAAATAAGAGAAAGAATAATACTAAAATGTTTACTGTATTGCATTTTAACAAATGGAGTTATTTTACTCAAATCTTGAAAAAGATTTAATGTAAAAGGAACTACGGTCACAAACCGTGGTCAATAATTCCTAAATTTCCGCATTTACTTCCTGGTTCAGGTTTCTGTACCCGCAGATTATACTCCCAGTTAATCTCTGTTATAGAAAAAAATAGGTAACCTCTCTGAGAAAATCTATTTCACTGATAATAAATCAATATTGCTGTTTTTTATACTTTAAGTTATATTGCTCAATGAAATACAGGGAGAGGCAATACTGAATTAAAAATTTCCTTACTCCAACCAATGATTCATATTCTGCTATTAAATATGACAGAATGCGAACATTTGATCTGATTCATATGATTCCAAAACACACACATACACCAGGATGGGAGATGTTATGCGGAGTATGTTGCAGATCAATGGGTTTACAGCGGATTATCTTTGTTTAGTCGCATTACTTACTGCGGTATTCATATTTTGTAGCCGGGAGCAAGATAATCCGGTCATTTCGGACGATGGCGACTATAAATACAGCGTAAACTGGAACGGGCTGGATACAGATACCGCTGAAATTCTGAAACCATATTCGA
>CAYPMS010000273.1:0-2451 GCA_964411655.1 uncultured Fibrobacter sp. | reverse complement strand
GAAATAGGTGAGATGCCTCTTGATGTACAGGTAAAGCTATTGAGAGTGTTGCAGGAATCGGAAATTACACGGTTGGGCGGACATGACCCTATCACTGTGGATGTCAGAATCATTGCAGCAACCAACCGTGATCTTGAGGTTTTTGTAAAGGAATCCAAGTTCAGGCAGGATCTTTATTTCAGGTTGAATGTGTTATCGATCACCATACCACCATTATGTTCACGGGATTATGATATTATTGTGTTAGCAGAATATTTCATAGAGCGCTATTGCCAGCAGTTTGGTCTTGAACGCAAGGTACTTTCTCCCCAAGCTAATGCAGCACTTCTTGCCTATCAATGGCCTGGTAATGTCAGAGAGCTGGAAAATAAAATTCAGAAGGCGATTCTGCTTTCACCAGGTAAGCGCATTGAGGAATCTTACCTCTTTTTTCCTAAGGCCGATTTACCGGTGGAAGAAAATCCGGTCTCAAAGATGCTCAGTTTAAAGGAGATCAGGGCTAAGGCCGAGAAAAAGGGGATTGAAGAAGCTTTGGAAAGGACAGCCGGAAACATCTCGATGGCCTCAAAACTTCTGGAAATTGATCGTGCATGGCTGACTAAAAGAATCAATGAATACCAGATAGATGTCAACCGTTACAGGATTACAGATACCGAAAAATGAAATGGTGAAGCGCTGATGAAAGTATCGCTTTTATTGCAACAAATGTTGATGGTTGCCAGAAAAAATGTCAGTACAGGTTGGGCTTCCTGCAGAAGAGATAAATGAAGATTATGGATATAAGGAGTTTATAGATTCCGTCGATGCGATTGTCATGGGGCAAAATACTTTCGAATTGGTTCTCGCAATGGAATAGTGGCAGTATGGAGAAAAATCGGTGATAGTTTTCAGCTACCGTCCTTTTAACATCCTTCAAAGATAAATGACAGACCATAATATCTGGAGATCCACTTACTCTGGTTTCAAAACTGGAAAAGCCTGGTTGGGTATAGCCACGCATATGTTGCTGTTCTAAAAATTCAAAATATAAGCTGATGATATTGTTGGGTGAATTTAACTTGAATTTTCCTATATGCAGATATTCTGCTTCTACATTCAGCCAGGTAATATGCAAGGCCAAATAACCCTGTTACCAGGTTCGCTTAATGGATAATATATGTTTAACAGTTATTTGTTGGCATGGTTCTCGCATATTGGGCTTGGAAAGAATGGTGTTGTTGGGATTGTGCTAATGGGGTTCAAGAAAGATCTGGGAAATGAAAGAAATCTTTTTGTTTACACAGAACCTGATTCTCTCTTGAAAATCGTAAAGATATAATTGTATAGAATTTTGGAGTGACAGGAATTTCTATAGATGAAAAATTTTCTTTATAATACATTTTTACTGGCTGTGGGCAGTGCGCTGTGTACTTTTTCTGTAAAAGCGATACTATTACCTTTTGGGTTTCTTTCCAGTGGTCTTACAGGATTATCACTGATTATTTATCATCAATGGCAAAATTTACCTTTTTCAGTGATTTATTTACTGGTTAATGTTCCGGTTTTTTTTATAGCGTTCAAATTTGTGGGATTGCGATTTATCCTGTATACGGCCTGGGGAATAGTGATTTATTCTTCAATGCTTTTAATCCCGGAGATCAAGATTCCACTCAGTGATCCCTTGCTGGCTGCTGCATTTGCAGGCAGCATTTCTGGTTTGGGAGTGGCAATAATACTGCGTTCCTATGGATCTGCAGGTGGCTCTGAGATAATAAGTGCCGTTTTGCATAAGTTATTTGGATTTTCTATTGGAATGGGAAGCATAATCGTAAATTCGGTGGTGATGATCATTTCATTATTGATGTTTCCTCTGGAAAGCGTACTTCTTACAATAGTTTATATAGTTGTCAATGCCAGAGTCTCCAGTCTGATTTTCCATGGATTAGCCAATAGGCGGGTAGTAATGATTATCTCTGGCAAGTGGAATGAGATTCTCGATGACATAAAGAATGGTAACAAATGGCGGGTAACGTTGCTTCATGGGAAGGGTGGTTTTCAGGGAGCCGAAAAATCGATACTGTATTCTGTGGTCAACAAGTCCAATGTTCCTTCGCTCAAGGCACTGGTAATGAAAAGAGATCCCGGCGCTTTCATCGCAATCATGGATGCCAATGATGTGACTGGGGAGAAGGTAGGCAATCAACCTCATTGGTAAAGATATTATCGGAGGCAATCAGGTAAAGACCTGGTGTGAGATATCAAAAATTTTCATTTTTCTGCAGGTTCTCTTATTGTAACCTTTCTCATCGAGGGGTTGCAGTTTTTCCATCCACATATCAAGAAGCGTTTGCAGTTCTTGTGTCGTAATCATTATTCGGGCGGTCTTCAGCTTCCAGTATTTCTCAAAATACTTAGACCAAATTCTTTCTTCTATACTTAGAGATCCTTCTTTAAGGTCCTTCTTTAAAACAA
>CAYPMS010000272.1:0-2463 GCA_964411655.1 uncultured Fibrobacter sp. | reverse complement strand
GAAACAGATCTCCAATGGTGGAATTCATGTTATCCATATTGATGCAATTAGCAAGAATGGAACGAGAATTCTTAATCCAACGGGTGAAAAGTGGCTTGAACCACGCCAAAGCTAAAGGAAAGGTTCTTGGCAGACCTAAAAATTCTATAATGGATCAGCAGGTTTTCCTGAAAAAGTATAAGAATCTATCTGCAGACCTGCAAAACGGTTTATCAGTACGGAAAGCAGCAAAAATACATGATGTTTCTTTGAATACTGTACTGAAGGTCCGAAAAGCTTTGAATTTAGCTGCTTGAAAATGTATCCCAATAGGAAACATTTTCGGGCTTGATCTGCAAAGGTGAAATTTTGTCCGCTATAGCAGACATTTTTAAGATTCTTGTTTCACCCCCAAACACTCTCTCCTATCCCACCTTCCCCATTTACAGGGAACAAAAATCTAACTCTCTTTCTCTTTTATTTATTTGAATGGTGATTTTTATAAGAGAATCAAAACTTATGGTAAAGTAATTGTTGGCAATTCAATATCATCACCATTGAAAGTGTAATCTGCACAAGCAAAAACAGTATCCTTTATAATCTGTTTATCTGTTGAATTTAAAATTTTTACTCTGATAGAATCAGCCATCGTTCCATTCCCATTTGGGCAATCATTATGACAGTTGTCTGAGGGCGATGTTCAGCCCAATGGATATTATAGGAATTTTGATTTTTATTAACTTTAACAGCATCAAAGTTTTTCCATTCTGTAGAAGCATAATAATGCTTACTGACTACTACCACGACATCCTCATTTGTTGAAATAAAATTAATTTTACCTGAAAAATCTCGAAAGCAGTTATCATGGAAAATGCAACCACCTAAAATAAAAACGCATAATGCAATTATAAAATGATTTATGCTCATAGTTTGTTAAGGAATAAAAGTATATTTTGTCAGTTTAATTTATTGTATTTCAATAATTGGTAACTGTATATCATTCCCTGCAAAAGTGAAATCATTTTGGCATGAAAAATTAACTTCTTTTAGAGTTGAATCACCTTTTGCCGTAGTTTTATAGATTTTGACACCGATTCTAATAGGTAATGTAGGGTTATTTTCTTTGCATTCATTTTTACATTCACCTTGCGGATCAATTAGTAAGTTCGAAAGTTTGTATGTTCCGTTACTGTCAACACTTCCAAAATCGCAATTAGAACCGTATCCTGATCCAAAATCTTCGCAAATTCGTACACTAAGGTTATTTGCTTCTAAATCTGTTTTTATGGTTCCTCCTATAGAGCGATAACAATGCCCATGAAAAATGCATCCCAAAGGAGTAACAATAAACAATGTAATAAGAAGATTTTTAATATCCATAAACAGTCCTTTCGTAATCACCGTCAGTAATAAAAATAAGTGGAATCCAAATAAACGGGTGCCAGTCAAGACCTTCAAGAACATCTTCTCTTTTGCCTGTCTTCCACCAATCATTGCGATGTATGTGTGCATCTTGAACAGTATGTGCTATGTGCCCTTTAGCTCTCCATCGTTTAAACGGATTTGCACTATGTACATCGTCCTTATATCGAGCAGTGTAAATATCCAATGAATCTCTTCCACCATGTGCCCCTTTTTCAGCACCACCAGACCCAACACCCGCCCATCTCAAAAATTGAGCTAATTTAGTGTGACTATGTTCACCATGTGCATAATTCTCGATATCAGGCATCACTGAATAAGCAGCAGCACCTGCAGCTTCTATCTTTGCACCAAATCTTCTCCCAATACCTTTAAATAATGAACCAAAGCCCTCTCCAATTTGATCAGCATCTGTATTCGCAATTCCAGAACCAATGTCTGCCAACCCTATACCAATTTCCTTAAACGCTTGCTTTACCTGATATTTGAATTCCTGAAAAAATGTTTTAAAAAAATGACCTAGCCCCCATCGGCCATCAGGGTCAAAAAAGTTTACAGGATTATTAAAACAGTAATTATAAGGATTATTTAAAACTTTTTGTTGCCATTTCTGAATAACCTGTGGGTTATAACCGCTTGCTTCTATCTCCCCCATTATCTTTGCAGCTTGTTCTGCTCCTATCAAAGCAGCCAATCTCATACCTGGTGGTAAACGTTTATGTAAAGAGGGATGCCTTGGCAAACTGTCAGCAATAGGATCGGTCGATAAAAAGATCCCCAGCTCAGGATCATAGTATCTGGCCCCGAAATAAAACAGTCTCGTTCCGCTAAAATAGCTGCTGTTATCTAATGCTGCATGTACACTGTATAAATTGGTATCAATAGGAGTCCCTATAATCTCACTCGAAGCTACATCTAACTGTATCTTTCTGGTCTTGCCCAGACTTACCAAAAATGAATCTATTGGGACTATATTAAATATCCCGCCAGGTGCACCTGAGGCCATCAGAAACATCTGTTCAATCTCTATCTCACCAGTAAAACTCTCACTTCCGGTAAATC
>CAYPMS010000271.1:0-2478 GCA_964411655.1 uncultured Fibrobacter sp. | reverse complement strand
CGCTGTTATGGTGTGCATGTCCGTCCATTATCCCATGAGCAACAATGATTTTCTTTACTTTGACCCTTACCGCATCATTGGCACATATCGTCCCCATTTATTTAATATCCTTTCATCTCAATATCGCATGTATAGCCATCAGCAGTAATTTCAAGTTTTCGCGAATCTGGTATCAGCAGTTTCAGCGAGCCACCGTTCTCTATTGTATCAGATGCGAGCAGGTTACCGCTTCTGCTGTCACGCAGTTCACAGGTAAGTTTTTTCTCCCTGCCTTCTTTTTTCAACACTTTGCCCTTCTCATTCACAATGGTAATACTGAAAGGCACCCATGGATATCTGTATCGGCTTCCATGTGCATAATATGCAGGGTCTGCGCCTTTTTGGACAATTTTTTCATCACCCGATGTACTGTCACATTGCGGTATTTGCAGTTCTGTTCCTTTTATCAGCAAATCGGGATTTTTACCGATTTTTTCTTTATTAATCTGATAGAGGTATTTCCATGTCGGAAGACCGTATTTTTTTGCGATGGCACCAAGACTTTCGCCCTCTTCTACAATGTGAACAGAACCGGTTTTTGTTTGATAACTGGTAAATCGATTAATGTATTGTGCATGGGCCATCCATAGTTTGTCATCATAAGGCCCGGTTTCGAAAATATCCGCACCTAATAATCGTAAACCTTTTCGAAGGTTGGAAATATTGATATTATGTTCCTGTGTATTATCAAAAGCATCTGGATGCTTATCAATTATCTTGAGTTTTGAATCATCAGCTCCGTAAAGAAGCATAAAACGGGTGGGCATGATGTTGGGGTCATTATCTGGATTTGTATCACGACCATCGATAAAGGATTTCGCGACTTCGGTAAGGCGGTCATAGTTTATGCCTGTCGAGCAATAGTGACGGGCCGCCTCATAGCCCTGCTCCTTTTCAATTGCTTCGAATATCTCGACGAAATCCTTGATGGTCAGCTTCACCCGTTCATTTTCCTTTTTTTCTTCCATCGCTCGTTGTTTCGCTATCAAATCCAGAAGTTTCATATCAAGCTCAAACTGCTGGGGTGTATGATGAGCCTGCATGGCCAGTGCTGTTGTCTGGATATCGACTGGCCAGGTTTCTGTCCCTTTGACAGGAGATAAATTGCCTGATTGAAGTGCGCAAGCCATATCAGTCTGAGAAGATCCCTCACCTGTAGCACTTCCAACACTAACGCTTCCTGACATTCCAATAAGAATATTTGGACTTCCCAACACAACAGTTGCTGGGGGACCGACACACAAAAACATATCGCCCATTACAATTGCAGGAGAGCCGTTGATAAGCACTGTCAATGCACCCATTGGTACGGCAAACATGCCAACATGAGGGATTGGCGGAGTTCCTAGGGTTACCATTGGGCAAACGTGTGTCGACAATGCGTTTGCCGCAGGCTTTCCATTGAAAAACACATTTGAGGCGCCTGAGACAATTGTTCCGCCATGACTTGTCAAATCTCCCAATCGGGCTGCCGGTTTTCCCATTTTTTTGTTACTCCTTGTATTGTTTCTCTTAACTTTCGATTTCAGGGCTGTTGAGATTTGTTTTTTTCCGTCTCTCTCACACTCTGCTTAACTTCATCTGATCATCAGTATTTTTTCCTCACGCGTATTTTCTCTCTTTTGCTTTTTCAAAACCTGGCAAATTTTCTACTTAGAGGACGTGGTACAAACCACAGGTTAACCAGAACCAATCAGATTTTAACAAACAAATACCTGTTAAAAAATCAGGAAAAATTCAGTTAGAATCAGATAAAACAATCCGACAGAATCGGATAGAATTTGAAATGAGTATTTAATTCAGATGAGCCTTATTATAAAAATAATTCCTTAACTACTGATTCTTCGGTTAGCGATTTTTTCTAATTTTTCATCTTATAAATCGCTACTGTATTTATAATACTTATAGAACTGATATGAAGCGAAAAATTGTATACTTCTTCAAAATAATTAACTAAAAGCATCATTACCACTTTTTTATACTTTAAAAAATCTCCAGCAAACTCTTCAGAGCAGAATGAAATTCAGTTTGTTGACATTATCCCACACGCGCAAGATCTCATATCATTTCATAGAGTCGATTGTTCCTTTTTTCTACATTATAGATTCTGAGTTCTTATTGTGCTTTATTGCACTGTTCAGAGTGAAGGACAAAAATAAGTATCCAATCTAGAAAGCCAATCCTATCCCCAAAGAAAATCCACCCTTAAAGGGAAACTCCCTGTTAAGCTGGAACCCGTAATCCAGACGAATAGGCCCCACCGGTGTGCCAATTCTTATCCCCGGGCCAACGGACCAGTGGAAATTACCCAGATTAAAACTGCGTGGATCTATCCATACTCCTCCACCCTCCATAAAAACAGCACCTCGAATGATACCAGCTATAGGAAATGTTAATTCCAGAGGAGTTATTACCATTGCAAAATTACCACCCAGTGTA
>CAYPMS010000270.1:0-2480 GCA_964411655.1 uncultured Fibrobacter sp. | reverse complement strand
AAACCGGCGAGTACACCGGTTTACTGGCACACTGCGGCTATGCCGCGACCCGTTAGTTGCAATAAACCGGCCTAAGAAAAAGACAGATGAGTCGCCACAGGAAAGGAGGGGAAAGAGAAAATGCAGAAAACTAAAATGAACCAAAAACGGCGACACCCACTGTAAAAATTCTAAGATCGGACACACACTGCAATTCAAATTGTATAACAAACAATCAACGGAGATATTTCAATGAAAGTTATTTTCAGATCAACAGCTATCATAGGCATTCTTTTTTTGCCGCTAATGTATGGTTGTTCACATGACAATGTTGTATCTTCAACACCAGCCGACACTGAAATGAGTGAGGAATCACTGGCGAAACGTCTTCCAAGTCCCAGCAAAAAGACCCGAGCTATTAAAGTAGCAACAGAGTTCTTGAAATCGGAATGTGTTATGGAAACAAATGCTGAATGGGGAAACAATGGAAGAATTACCGAAGCATTTCCCGTCTATCTGGATGGAGTCGATGATGTTTCCTATTACGAATGCAAGGTTCAGAATGGTGCAAAAGATGCTGGTTATATTCTGGTAAATATAAATCAGACTGATGTTTTAATTCCACAGTATAATACTGAAGGTAAAGCACCTTCGGAGGATTTTGCTATAGAATCTGGTATCGCAGTTGATAATTTGCAAGTATTCAGACACAACTGGTTTGAAATGCTTGCGGAGAAAAAAACCTCTATAGGTTTGGGAGACGGAACGCCAGTAATAGCTCGTGGTTTTGATAAAAGTGGAGAATTCCAGAAGAAGGCCAAACTTGACCGTCAGCAGATACAGCTGGCAAGAAATAAATTTAGGCAGAGAGTTCAGCAGGCAGGAGGAGTAAACCCTATTTATTTGAAGCAGAATGTTCGGCAATTGCATAGTCGTGATAGTCTTGTCACAGAGGCGTTGAAGCAATATCCGCAAGCATTAGCTAAATCAGCTGCATCAACCAGATGGACAAGTGATGAGCTGAACAATACATTCGCAACTGGTTGGCATTTGCCAAAATGGTATCAAGTAACAAATAGCACTGGAGTACTTTCGGGTTGCGGCCCATTAGCTCTTGCCATGATGTACGCATACCATAGACAATTCACTGGAAAAACAAATCTTTTCAATGGTTTAAATTTGAACAGTAACGTTTCAACTCCTTACGGAACGGTTAATGCTTCTTCATTGCTTGGTTCCTGGAACCAGATTATTAAGGATGTTGCATTTCAGATTGGTGCTGATTGTGGTGCCAATTACGGAACAACAGAAACAGGTGTCGGAATAAATGCGCTTGAAAATGGTGGGGAGCTTTATGGTGATCGGCTCGGATATGACGTACATCTGGATAGTGATTTTGGAGGCGATTTCACTAAAGGTAAGACTGCTCTGGGCCATATTCGAGGCGAAAGACCTTGCATGTTTCAATTTGATTCCGACCGTAATGGCAGCGTTGACCATTACGGGGTAATCGAAGGTGTCAAATATATGGAGAGAAAGTACGTTTGGAACTGGTATAATTGGGAAATGTGGTATCTTGTTAATTATGGATGGTATAATAATGGAAATGGGAAAAGAGAGTGGATTTGTGTCGATGCGCAATACAGCTCAAATGCTACTGAATATAAGAATACCGGTAATCTCTATATGGAATGGAGGTAACATTTGGAAAGGCGAATTACTACAATAATCAGCATGTTTGCAGCCATTATGGTATTTTCCTGCAATAAAATGGAACAAAATACAGCACCAAGGGTGACCCCAGAAATTGTATCTATTGAACTACATTCTGTTACTATAAAATGGAATAGTGTAGGAGATGACTATACTTATCTTGTTTTAGTGAGTTTGGATTCTGTTTCTGATAACAATTTCCATGATGTAGCGTTATCAATAGATAACAGTACTGATACGATTTGCACAATAGATAATCTTTTACCAAACACGTTTCATAAGATAATTGTGCAAACTAATGGAACAAACATGAATTCAAATCAGAGTTGGCCTCCGCTTCGTTTCAAGACCGAGTAGTTTGATTTTTAATCGAATGGGGGGGCAGTCATAGCCCCCACTCATAATCAGAAATGAAAAAGATGCGGCGAAAAAGATAGTAGGCTGGTTTACAGCTAACCAACAAACGCATGGCGGTTTCGGGCTCAAAGCAGCCCTCCACCCAAATGCCCGCTTGGACCAGGGGTAGGCCGGATTACCGTTCCATCAAGCTCCCAAAGTCTCGCTTGACTGAACAGTAACACTGCATTTTTTAGGCGGGCACTTCGCTATGCGTCAGCCCGTTGTGTGCAATAAACTGGCATGAGGAATTAGACCGCCACCGGAAGGAAGAATAAAAGCGCGCGCATAGAGAAAAATGAATAATAAAGGTATCTCATAAACAAATCTGCAAATCCTGTAAGCATTCGGTAAACCCCGTATTTTAAAGTAAATTCTGAAAAAGCCATATT
>CAYPMS010000269.1:0-2507 GCA_964411655.1 uncultured Fibrobacter sp. | reverse complement strand
TTTTTTGTAACGACCAGTTTACCGGCTCTTTTACCGATTCAGAGTATGGTTCGGGAAATATCGCATTGGACCTCTGGCCCCAAGTGACAATAAAGTTCGATGATGTTGTATTAACAGATCAGTTTGAGGAGGCTTCGATCCGCACTTGCTTTGCAGATGATTTTAGTGATGGAGATCTGGCTGGTTGGTTTAAGCAGGGAAATGGACAAGTCAGTTTTAAAAATGACACTCTGATGGTTACTACTTCTGATGCAAATTGTAATCTGGTTACTGATCTTCAACTGAATAATTTTGTGGCAAAAGTGACCGTTTCTCATAGAAGCGGTTCTGTCAATACCACCTATGGATTTCTATTGCAGGGAAGATCTTTGGAAAATGGCGATATCCCTCAAAGCGGTTTTCTTATAACCGGCAAACGGATGTACGGTACCTTTACTTCCGGTACTTCATCCTTTACCCTTTACAACAGTCAGAAAATAAGGGGGGCTGCCTATACCGATGGCGGGCAGACATATTATTTTTATGATACACTGGAAATCTCCAAGAAACCGACTACCGGTTATATCTTTAAAGTCAATAAATCGGCTCTTTGTACCATACCCGAGATTGGTTTTGAAATCACCAATATCGGGCTATTCTGCTCAGACAGCCTGAGTCTGCTTTTTGATGATTTTGTGGCAGCAGAAGGTACAGAAGCGGTCTGTGATCTACCTATAGCTGTCAGGGAAAATATTAACAGCAAAAAAGTAGTGAGAATCACTAGAGTTCAGCCTTATATCTTTGATCCTTTGGGAAGAGCAATTCCAAATTTCAGCAATATCGGGCTAAAACGTAGCTTGTCTCCCGGTATCTATATAGGGGCAGATCAGAAAAAAATGATACTGAAAAATTAAACTTTATCAGGGGGGGCATCCCTTGTGCTTGCCCTTTTCACCATAAGGATTGCCCCCTTCAAATTTTTCCGACAAAAGACCTGCTACTAAAACTGAAACTGGTCTCAAATTTTGATATATATTTTTTTTGATCCATCGTAATGATTAAGTATCACACCAAAACAATGAACAGGAGAGATTCATTTTACTTCAAATGCATACATCAGCTTCAGATATGCAACCAGGGACCGGACCAAAAAAGTTTTCTGCGGTAGACCAGATAATCGAAAAAGAGTCTGAACTTCTTGTATACCTTGATCAATTACGTGAAAAAAAGATCCGGGCAGTAGCCCTTGATATGGAAGGCGATCAGGGGTTGCTTCGTTATAACTATTCCATTTCGATATTCCAGTGTTTCGATGGTGAAAAGAAAGTCATAATCGATGTCCTGAAAATGGGTAAAAAACCGGGGTTGCATCAGTTCCTTACATGCAATGATATAGTCAAAGTCATGTTTTCCTGTCCCAATGACATTTTCATGACTCAGAATGTTTTAGGATGCACAATCGCTCCTGTACGGGATATAGCAGTGGGCCAGAAACTGCTTGGGTTACCCATCAATCTTTCCGATCACCTGAAAATCGATAAAGTTAAAAAGGACTCCTTCCAGAGGGCAAACTGGTTGAGAAGACCGTTAAAACCGGAGCTTCTGGATTATGCAATCAATGATGTTCTGGAACTGTTTAATATTGAAAATCAGATTGAGATAAAACTGCGGGAACAAAACCTCTATGAAAAATATTTGGAGGAATCTTCGCTTATCAGTAAAAGAAACTTCGTGGTCAATCAGTTGCGGTTATACAAGCAGAAGTTCCCTGGATTTAAAAAATTAAAACCCGAAAAGAAACTTCTGGCTGCTAATGTTTGGATTTTCAGAGAACTGATGGGCAGGCATTTTGATATTCCGGTTGGTTTTCTCCTTTCAAAACAATCGATGGCTAAAATTATAAGAAATTCCGATAATTTGCTTACCGTTTTAGAAGAGGAATTAAATCGAAACAGAAGAAATGAGAAAAGAATAGAATCTGGCTTGATTGAGCATTATTACAACAAAGCAGAAAGTATGAACAAACGCCGGTAATTCTGTGAGAGTGCTGATCAGATATTCATAAATTCTTCTCCATCGATAATACCTAAGAGGGGTAGTTCAGATAGAATTTGTTTTAACACAATCTTCTTTATTTGCATATTGCACCTCTAATTTTTTTCACAATAATTGAAACCTGATAGCCTTTCACTTTTTACCTGATACACTGCGATTTGGCAGAGGGGCGTTGCATTATATTACTGAAGTTTGTATGAACGTTTTACTCTTCTGTAAAGAGAATTTGTTCTGATATTTTTTTAAAACCTAAATTCCGCAGTTGAGGTGGATGCAGATGCATAAGATATTGGGATGATAGGCCTTGAACGCGGTGCAGACCTTATCAACAAAGCGATATAAAAAAAACGGTGCTACGCACCGGATACCTTATGCTTAAAGAACGAATGTTACAAAGCGGTAAGATAAAGACGGTGCTACTGCACCGGATACCATACGCTTAAAGAACGGAAGTGACAAAGCGGTAAAATAAA
>CAYPMS010000268.1:0-2515 GCA_964411655.1 uncultured Fibrobacter sp. | reverse complement strand
AATAGAGATGCGGCAAAAATTCGACCAGTATGCATGTGTTCGCCCGGCAAAACTATTCCCCGGTGTACGCTCACCTTTAGCCGGCAAAAAAGCCGGTGAAATCGATCTGATTGTAATCAGAGAGAATTCAGAAGGCGAATATGTCGATGCCGGCGGGTTCTTTAAAAGTAAAAATCCGGATGGAATGGCGATACAGACTGCAATACATACCCGTAAAGGCGTAGAAAGAATAATCCGTTATGGATTCGAGTCTGCCCGAAAATGTAAAAACAAGCACCTGACAATGGTGACAAAGTCCAATGCACTAAAATACGGGATGGTTTTCTGGGATCAGGTACTGCAGATTATTGCACCTGAATATCCAGATGTCAAAACGGACAAATATCATGTCGATGCCATGTGTATGGCCCTTGTACAAAAGCCTCAGATTTTTGATTGTATTGTTTGTTCAAATATGTTTGGAGATATAATCAGCGATCTTACCGGTGCAATTTCCGGAAGTATCGGTTTAGCCCCTAGCTCAAATATCAATCCAGAGCGATTATATCCCTCACTTTTTGAACCGGTACATGGATCTGCACCAGATATTGCAGGCAAAAATATCGCTAATCCAGTTGCAGCTATCAGAAGTGCAGCAATGATGTTAGATTTCCTTGGAGAAAAGGAAGCTGCAGGGATGATTGAAAACATCGTAGAATCGTATCTCAACGATCAGAAATTTCTTACCAGAGATTTAGGCGGGAATGCTTCTACAAGTGAAGCGGGTTCTGAGATAATCAGGAGAATTAACATAGAGGATTTATAGAAATAAAATGAATAGTCCCTGCGTTTTAATCCACGATAATGGTAAGTGGCTTCTGTTCGAAAAGCCATTATCAGTCATAGAAACCTGTGAAACTCACCTGGTAATCGATTGTCTGGAGGAGCTTCAGAGAAATCTTAATCTGGGCTACTATGGCGCCGGTTTTCTTACCTATGAATCAGCATCTGCTTTCGAACCAGAAATACCGGTTTACAGTTCCAGACAGCCTAAACTCTGGTTTGCCATATTCAAAAATCCAAAGGAGATTATTTTATCTGAGAAACCAGATTTTCACCTTCCTTCATTTGACTGGAAACCCCAGATTTCAGAAGAGAATTACCACTGCAACATTTCAATCATAAAAGACTATATCGCCAGAGGTGATACATATCAGGTAAACTACTCATTTGATTTGAAATCCGAATTTAAGGGTGATCCTTTTGACTACTTCCAACATGTGGTATTACACCATCCATCCCCTTATGCAGCATTCGTTGACACAGGATCCTATTCATTCTGTTCCTTTTCCCCTGAGCTATTTTTCTCCCTGAATGATCATTCGATCACTTGCAAACCCATGAAAGGTACAGCTTCACGGGGGATAATCTCAGCAGAGGATGACCTGATGGCATCACAACTTTTTAACTCCGATAAAAACCGGGCAGAAAATATAATGATCGTGGATATGATACGCAATGATCTGGGCAGGATTTCCAGAACCGGTTCGGTCAATGTGTCAAGGCTTTTTGAGATAGAAAAATATGAGACTGTTTTTCAGATGACTTCTACGGTAGAGGCCCAGACCGACCATTCCATCCCACAGATTTTTCAGTCTCTTTTCCCTTGCGCTTCGATAACCGGTGCCCCAAAGATCAGAACTGCTCAGATTATTCATGAACTGGAGAAAAGACCTCGCGGCATCTATTGCGGCACTATCGGCTATGCATCCCCTCATAAAAAAGCACTCTTCAACGTTGCAATCCGCACAGCTGTCATCGATAATAGCAGTAGTATCATTACCTACAGCGTCGGAAGCGGCATAGTGTGGGATTCCCATAGCAGAAATGAATTTCACGAATGCTTATCCAAAGCAAAAGTCATTCAGAATGGATATTCTGACTTTCAGATCATCGAATCTTTACTATACACAAAAGAGGAGGGATATTTTCTTCTAGATTCGCATGTCAAAAGGTGTATGAATTCCTGCAGATATTTCGGTTTTAAAGTTGTTGAAAGTTCACTGATTCAAATCCTCACAAAATTAAAGGAAACTCTTCCGGACTATCCGGTCAAAGTTCGTTGTGTTGTGTATAAAAACGGCCACATCGAATCTTCAGTAACGCCGGTTATTTCGGCTGAAGAACCCATTCCGGTTACTATAGCTGATTCACCAGTCAACTCGAATGACATCTGTCTGTACCATAAAACCAGCAGACGACAGTTTTACCAGGAAGCGCTACGGTCTTCTTCAGGTGGTGCGGACGTTATTTTCTGGAATGAAAATGGGTACCTTACTGAAACGACTTCTGCTAATTTGGTTTTGTTGAAAAACGGCAGGTATCTTACTCCGGATGTTTCTTGTGGGTTATTGGCAGGGACATTCAGAAACCATCTTCTGGAAAATAAAATAATTGAAGAGGCAAAACTTAAGATTGAAGACCTTTTCGATTGTGAAAAAATTTTCAGAATCAATTCTGTAAGAAGATGGCAGAG
>CAYPMS010000267.1:0-2523 GCA_964411655.1 uncultured Fibrobacter sp. | reverse complement strand
TCATATCTATCTGGGCAAAAAGATGACAATCCAGTTTTCTGCGAAGATAATCCATTGCCAGAATTCCCACATTTCCAGCCCCGGTCCAGGCGGCAAACAGAAGCGGCTCAGTGTTAAAATGGGACCTGTGAAGAATATTCATATAACTTCCGGACATCTGTGCCAGTTCTTTTATTCTGCTGTTTCTTCCCAGTATTTAGGACGCTCATAATAGTTATACAGTCTTTTTTCTATATCCCGGGTCAAAGGAACCGAATGGTCATACTCCGGCCCATCCTTAATGGTTTCCTTGTCAAATTCTACATATATCAATGCCTCGTTCCAGTCTATGCCCTTTGTCCACTGGGGTGCTATCAATACCTTTTTGCCCGGCAGGATGTTTCTGGTGTCAATTACCAGATAACGGATAACCCAGTGAATATCATCAACAATAAAATCCTCCAGATGCCCAATCTGCTCATCGGTGGCCTGAATTGAATAACCGCTTACCTCTTTGGTCTCCCGAAGATGAGACCTGCGAGCCTCTTCCTCCAGCTCACTTTCCTTTCGCAATGACTTTTCGGCCAGCGCCGAATCATCCTCCAAAGGCTGATATGCATAGGGTTTAGTCAGACCAGGGTAAAGGGCTGCACCCAGAGAATTGTAATCCTCCGGATAAACCCAGTAAAAAGGCCAGGAATAATAATTATGTAATCTCTGTTCTTCTATGCGGGAAACCGGATTGGCTGTATCGATAGTAGGACTGTTCTGGATCTGCTCTTTGGTGTTTTTCACCATTATCTTATCTATTCTGGTCTCTACTATTGATGCAGGTGATAAAAGCACCCTCTTTCCCATTATCCAGGGGCCAATATCCACCACTAAATAACGAATAGCCCAGTTCTGATCATCAAAAAGAAACTGCTCTACCTTACCCACTACCCCATCGGTTGCTTCCACTGCCATATTATAACAACTCTTGGCACTACGAAACATTTTTACTACCCCCAGTTTCAGATACTGGACAGCTCTTTCATATTAAGCACAACAATAAACGTGCCAGAAAGCAACCCCTCTAAGCTCAATCCTCCTTCATCGTTTTCATCAGTGGAATCACTAACACCATCCCAGGAATCGCCGCCAGAAAACTGATCCCGAAAAACCATCCATAACCAAGCCTCGATGCCATCACTCCGCTTATTGCCCCCGCAAAAATCCCGCTGAGATTCATCAGCCCCGACCCTATCGCATAATGAGCTGCCTTATATTCCCCTTTACACATCCTCATCAGAAACGTCATCAGTACCGAAGTCCCCAATCCACCTGCAAACTGATCAAACCCATGCACGGAAGCAAACTTTATCAGACCGGCAACACCCATAAATACCGGTTCTGCTGAAATAACATTTTTGGCTATAATCTCCTGAAAATCAAAACCAAGCCACATGTAAAGCAAATTGGTCCCGTTCTGTAACAGCAGAAACGGTATGATCATTTTCTTAAGTGAATAGCGGTAAATAAAGTATCCACCCAGTAACGCTCCACCAATCGAAGATGGCAATCCAACCAGAGCTGTCAACCACCCGAAATGCTCTCTCAGCCCGCAATCCACTATGAAAGGAGACACCATGTTACTGAGTAAAATCTCACCTGTACGCAGTAATATGATAAAAGCTATCAGAACTGCTATCTTCTCCTGCTCCATAAAGGAGATAAATGCCCTGGCATAATAGGCCTGAGGATTCTTCAGCAATTGTGCAGCAATCTTTTTTCTGAATATTGCCGCAAAAAACAGAGATCCAAAAAGGAAAATATTGATCCATGCCGGAAAATTAAGTTGCTCAAATAAAGAAACAGAACTTTTCAATTGATTGTAAAGCCCGGAGTTTACTGCAGCCCGCAACAACACCACGATCAGTACAAAAGAACTTATCACAGCTATGGAGCTTATGTTTAATGCGGTACGGACAAACTGCCTCAAGGGATACAGAACTGTCTGACACTCAGGCAAAAACACCACATGATAAACAGTCAATAAACTCAGCACAACTCCTGCGAAAATAAATGCCTGCATCCATCCAACCTTCACTCCCACCGAAGCAATGATTCCGCTGCCTGCCATCAGTGCACATCGATAGGCAAGCACCCTGAATCCCACATACCTTGACTGATCGTCATTATCGAGAGCAACTACATAATAGCCATCGATTGCAATATCATGGGTAGCCGCAATAAAAGCCCCTATCATAAAAATGACCGCCGAAGCCTGCACACTCCATGAAAACGGGATTAAGAAACCACACAGCAGAAAAAGAACTGCCAATGTCCCCTGAGTCACAGTCAACCACCATCGTTTGGTCAAAAACCGGTCAATATGCGGTGCCCAGAAAAATTTCAATACCCAGGGGAAACCGAAAAAAGAGGTTAACCCGATAGAATCCAGGCTTACATTCATGGTGCGGAAGAAAAAAGAAGAAACCGTTCTGATTATAGAATAAGGAAAACCTTCAGCAAAATAGGTGCTGAAACACCATACTAAGGGAT
>CAYPMS010000266.1:0-2579 GCA_964411655.1 uncultured Fibrobacter sp. | reverse complement strand
TAAAATGGGACTTAATCCATGTTCAGCGCAAGACAATCAGATATTTCAGTACATTTTTTACCCAGGGCTGTCAACAAAAAATGAAGTTACTGAAATTTCTGGAAGAGGTGTTGGGATGGATGTAGTTCGCACAACAATAAAAAAACTCAACGGAGATATTAATATAATATCTGAAGAGGGGAAAGGAACGGAAATTACTTTAACATTGCCCATGGCAATCGGAATTACTACTGCATTAACTGTTGTATCCGGTGGGCAGCAGTATGCAATTCCCTTTGATTATGTTTTGGAAACCATCAAGATTAGTCCCAATGCACTATGTAAATTAAAGGGGAATACTATTTTTCATTATAGAGGGAAAGTGGTACTGGTTGATTATCTTTCAACATTGATGGGGAAAAAATGTGAAATCGAGAAAATTGATGATGGTGATTGTCGCAATTTAAATACTAAAGAAATACCAATGGTAATGATAAAAACTTCTCTTGGGAATTTCGGTGTTATTGTTGATAAACTTCAACGAAATATGGAGATTGCAATTAAACCGGTTCCTTCGCAACTTTTGCATATTCAAGAGATTAGCGGAGTTTCAATAATGGGTGACGGTAAAGTGTTACTGGTTGTAAATCCTGAGAAGTTATTTGTTGCCAGTGGTGCAGTTGATGTTTTAAAAAATTGATCTCTCCAGTTACTGATGAGTGAGATGTATTAGACGTCTATCGGGTTGTTATAGATGATTTAACTTGTGGAAGGAACAATAAATGGTAAAAGAAATCGATTTAGGTAAATTAATAGCAGACTCGCAGTCTGAGATACTTGATCTTTGGCAAAAAGAGCTGATCATTAATGCAAAATTATTGGTTGAATCAATTGGAGTTAAGGAGATGAAGCTGCAAACCAATCAATTTATCAAGTTATTTATTAAAGCGATTGGTGTGACGTTTGATGTAGGGGAAAAGGATTTTGAACCTGTAGTCAAATCATTAAATGAATTTAGCAAGCTGATGAAAGAGATGAACATACCTCCTACAGAAACTTCATTTTTTACGTTCTCGATCAAAAATGCGATATTTCCAATACTGCAAAAAAATTACACCGGAACACAACTATATAGTATGTTAAAAAATGTAAACAATGTGGTTGACAGAATGAGTAATCATATTTTTAATGAGTATCTGCAATCGCGTGAAGCAATTATCTTTGAACAGCAAAAAGCTCTTCTTGAAACATCGATACCTATAGTAAAACTATGGAATGGAATATTATTGATTCCGCTAGTTGGAATGCTGGATAGCTCAAGGATTCAGCTTATGATAGAGAACATCTTGAGTTCAATTGAAAATACACAGGCTAAAATAGTAATAATAGACATATCAGGCATTCCCGTTGTGGATTCTCTGGTTGCACGGCATTTCATCACTGCTGCTAATGCGGTAAAGCTAATGGGCGGAGAGTGCATTATAACAGGCATCCGTGCAATAATTTCACAAACATTAGTTCAACTGGGGATTGATCTGTCTGGCATTATTACAAGAAAATCACTTGCAGATGGCTTGCAGTATTCCTTAGAGAAAATGGGTAAGAGAATTAGTATAGAAAATGAAAGGGTAATTCAATGATAGATGTTACAGTTCTGAAACTATACGATAATCTTATTTTGCCTTTGAAATCTGAGTTAGATGACAATTCAATTTGTGAGTTGCAGAGTATAATTTTAACCAAAATAGAAGAAACAAATGCTAAGGGTCTTGTTGTCGATGTGTCAGCACTTGGTGTAATAGACAGCTTTCTGGGGAGAGTCCTTGTAGAAACTGCACAGATGGCCAAACTTATGGGCACTACTACAGTTTTGGTAGGCTTAAAAAAGGAAATCGTCTTAACCCTTATTCAACTAGGACTGCCGTTAGATATCAATACTGCTATGACTCTGGAGCAAGGGTTGGAAATATTGTCAAAACATAATAGGCTCAGATTATGAATAGTCAGGTTAAAGAAGAAATTAAGGTGCCGATCAATAGCTATGAAGATGTGGTGATTGCGCGCCAAAGTGTTAGAAAAATTATGGAAAAAATGGGGTATTCACTTATTGACCAGACCAAAACAATCACAGCTGTATCTGAGCTTGCCAGAAATATTGTTATCCATGCCGGAAAAGGTTATATGTTAGTAACCATCATTCAGAAAAATAACAGGCGGGGAATAACCTGTGAATTTAAAGATTCAGGGCCTGGTATTGCCGATATAGAAAAGTCTATGCAGGAGGGTTATAGTACTGTGAAATCACTGGGGTTAGGGCTTAGTGGATCAAAAAAATTGAGTGATGATTTTTCAATTACTTCATCAATAGGAAAAGGTACTACAGTATCGATAACAAAATGGTTAAGCAAAACCTAAAAGAAGAAATTAAGATCCCCATCAACAATGAGTCAGATGTCCAGTTTGCCTGTAAAAAAGCATTGGAACTGGCTCATGAAATTGGTTTCTCGGAGATCGAGCAGTGTGAAATAGAGATTGTAATATCAGAACTGGGAGCTCATATAATTAAACATGCTGATAAAAGAGGTTTAATCAGAATGTTT
>CAYPMS010000265.1:0-2582 GCA_964411655.1 uncultured Fibrobacter sp. | reverse complement strand
ACAGAATACGCTCAGTAGTGGTTGTCTTCCCTGCATCTATATGAGCCATTATTCCGATATTTCTGGTACTACTCAGAGCATCTGATTCATTCATAAACAATAGCAAATGGTAAAAACCAAAAAATTAACTCAAAATCTTGCTAACTTACTGTATTATGAGTAATCTTTACTCTGAAACAGAAATTATTACCGTAATGACTCTACAGAAGATTCAAAGAGCTACTCACTACCAGCGAAAATGTGCAAACGCTTTGTTTGCCTCGGCCATCTTGTGAGTATCAATTTTCTTTCGAACTGCGCCACCCTCATTTTTGGAGGCCTGAATAAATTCATTCGCCAACTTCTCTGCCATACTCTTCTCAGAACGCTCTTTAGAATAGGCAATCAACCATCTTATGGCCAGAGAAACTCTACGATCAGCCGGAACTTCAATTGGTACCTGATAGTTTGCACCACCAATACGGCGAGACTTCACTTCAAGAACCGGTTTTACATTTTCGATCGCTTTTTTAAAAACCCCTAATCCGTCCTGCCCGGTACGCTCAGCAACAATGCTGATAGCATCATAGAAAATACCTTCAGCCAGACGTCTTTTTCCGCATCTTACCACATTGTTGATAAACTGAGTAACCAGTGTACTGTTAAATTTAGGATCAGGGACAAGTTCCTTTTTTACAGCTTTCCTTCTTCTTGACATATTTATCCCTTATTTTTTAGGACGCTTTACACCGTATTTAGAACGTGCACGTTTTCTTCCGGAAACACCCTGAGTATCCAGTGCACCTCGGATAATATGATACCGAACACCAGGAACGTCCTTAACACGCCCCCCACGAATCAAGACTATAGAGTGCTCCTGCAAATTATGCCCTTCTCCCGGAATATAGGCATTAACCTCCATATGGTTGGTCAATCGCACACGAGCAACCTTTCTCAATGCAGAATTCGGCTTTTTAGGTGTAGTGGTAAAAACACGAGTACACACTCCACGTCGCTGTGGACATTCATGAAGAGCCGGGGATTTGCTTCGATTCTCAAGGCTCTTTCGTCCTTTACGTACAAGTTGACTAATCGTAGGCACTTATTTCTCCCGCTAAAAAACAGTTTTTTAAAATAATAGTTATTTAATTTAAAATCAAATACAATCTTTGTATTTAATTAAAATTGTTCTCCAATATCAACAAAATCCTCACTGGCTGCACTTTCCTCTACCTGTGAGAAGTCAGAGGCAGTATCCTTAACCCTGAGTTTTCGCAGATTACGCGACCCGGTTCCGGCAGGAATCAGATTTCCCATAATAAGGTTTTCTTTCAAACCACTGAGCCTATCCACTTTCCCTTCAACTGCAGCTTTGGAAAGTACTTTTGTAGTCTCCTGAAAAGAAGCCGCACTCAGAAACGATTCGGTGGTAAGCGATGCCTTGGTTATACCAAGTAACAGAGGTTTAAAAGTTGCCGGTTCACCACCTTCATTTATTACTCTTTCGTTTACCTCGCGCAGTTTTCTCTTATCTACATCGTCACCTTCCAGAAACTCTGTGTCTCCAGCTTTTTCTATTCTCACCTTTCTGAGCATCTGGGCTACAATGACTTCGACATGCTTATCATTGATAGTCACACCCTGCAATCTGTAAACCGCCTGAATCTCATCAAGCATATATTGCTGAACGGCGTTTTCTCCCTTGATGCGCAGAATATCATGAGGATCGATAGAACCCTCGCTGAGCCTGTCACCAGCTCTCACCCGGTCTCCTTCATGCACCCGCAGATGCTTACCGATAGGAATACTGTATTCTCTTGCTTCCCCCTGTTCATCACGGATGATAATACGCCTGTTACCGCGTTCAGTTTCTCCAAATTCGACAAATCCATCGATCTCGGATACCACTGCAGTATCTTTAGGCTTGCGGGCTTCAAAAAGCTCTGCAACCCTCGGAAGACCACCGGTAATATCACGGCTTTTACTGCTTTCTCTGGGGATTTTTATAAGAATATCACCTTCCTTAACCTCATCACCATCTCTGACCTGCAGATATCCACCTGTTGGCACAGAGATATTGGCAACACGTTTGTCGCCATCAAAGACCTGAATGTGAGGGTGCAAACGACGCTCACGATGCTCAACCACCACCAGGTTAGTGATTCCTGAGCGTTCATCGTAAAGCTCACGTATTGTCTCACCTTCAACAATATCATAGAAATTGATTCTTCCGGATTTGGTAGATAGAATTACATTATTGTAGGGGTCCCACTCAAAAAGAATCTGCCCCTTTAAAACCTTCTGGTTATCTTTTACCTTCATAAAGGCACCATAAGGAACATTATAGCGATACCTTTCACGCTCCTGTTCATCAAGAACAGCAAGCTCCCCCGCCCTGTTCATTACCACAGTGCCACTTTCGTGCTCAACAGTCTCAATTGAGTGGTATCTTATGGTTCCATCAATCTTTGCGACCTCTTTAGATTGAGCAATGAGCCTGGAAGCAGTTCCTCCAATATGGAAGGTACGTAAAGTAAGCTGTGTACCGGGTTCACCAATACTTTGAGCTGCCATTATACCTACAGCTTCGCCTACTTCCACCA
>CAYPMS010000264.1:0-2586 GCA_964411655.1 uncultured Fibrobacter sp. | reverse complement strand
GTAAAGAGGGGATAGAAAAAGGATTTAAACAGGGCACTGAACAGGGAATAAAACAGGGAATTGAAAAGGGAATTGAACAAGTTGCATTAAATATGCTGAGAAATGGTGAATCAAAAGAGAAAGTCGCTCTTTATACTGGTTTGTCTGAAATAAAGATTACTTATCTTCATAAACTGATAACTGAAAAAAACGGTAGATTTTAAGAGCCCAAAAAAGAGTAAATCATTGATTCCACTTTTTATACATCTGCATCCACCTCAACTGCGTAATTTAGGTTCAAAACTCCGAAGTGAGAGTTCAGCTCTCCCGAAAAAAACAGTCAAGGTGTTCCCTGACTGTACTATATGTCTATTTGTCTCTCCAGACTGTCAGCCTTCAAATTTCTTGAAAAGCAGGCTGGCATTCTGACCACCAAAACCGAAATTGTTGCTTAGGGCCATTTTGACCTCCTTTTTCACTGCCTTACCAAGGGTAAGATCAACTTTGACTTCGATTTTAGGATCAAGATTGCAGGTATTAATGGTAGGGGGAATAATTCCATCCCTGATGGCGAGCACTGTTGCAACCGCTTCAATGGCACCAGCCCCTCCCAATAAATGCCCTGTCATGGACTTAGTAGCGCTCACATGCAACTTTTCCAGACTGTTCTGGAATAACTTTTGTACTGCAAAAAGCTCTGGTGGATCACCTGCGGGTGTGGATGTTCCATGCAAATTCACGTAATCAACCTGTTCTGTTGATATTCCGGCATCATCCAAAGCCATGGCCATCGCTTTAAATACTGATCTGCCTTCAGGATGTGGCAGCGTTGCATGGAAAGCATCTGCAGTCATGCCACAGCCGACAAGCTCTGCGAATATAGGAGCATTGCGCGACTTTGCATGTTCCAGAGACTCTAATATCAATGCCCCTGCCCCTTCTCCCAACACAAATCCATCGCGGTCTTTATCGAATGGTCTGGATGCGATCTGGGGATTATCGTTGTTTTCTGAAATAGCTCTCATGCAACTGAAGCCCCCTAAACCAACCGGGTTAATCGGTGCTTCAGACCCCCCTACTATAAACAGATCCGCTTTGCGAAGCCTAATAAGGTTAAAAGCATCAATTATGGCATGTGCCGATGATGCACAGGCGGAAACGGTACCATAGTTCGGACCGCGTAAATCGAATCGTATCCCAATAACGCCGGCTGCAATATTAGAAATCATCTTGCTTATCAGATGTGGAGAAAAACGCGGCTTAAAATCGTTTTTTGTGTACTGAATGATTTCATCCTGTAAAGTTAACAGTCCACCCACTCCGGAAGCAAAGATAACTCCGGCCCTGTAAGGATCTTTGATAACTCCTTTAATGCCAGCCTGCTCAACAGCCTGGGAAGCGGCTGCAATTGCATATTGTGTATATAAATCAAATGATTTAACCTCTTTTAAATCCATGTATTCAGATGGTTCGAAACCTTTTACTTCACAAGCGAATCGGGTTTTATATCTGGATGCATCCATTTTAGTGATAGGCCCTGCCCCACTAACCCCCTGCTGAAGCGCTGTCCAGTAATCATTTAAATTATTGCCAATTGGAGTAACAGCACCCATGCCGGTCACTACAACTCTGTCTGTTAACATCAAAAACTCCTTCCATTGATTTATATCAGCCATTAATAATCCGATATATGTTTTATTTACTTTTCACTCGCAGTTGTTCTATCATCTGGTCGATTTTGTCCAGTACAATCCCCAGGCTCGAACTGTCATTATACGCTTTGGACATCATGGTCGCCCCCTCCAGTAATGCAATAAAGAGAGTCGCAATCACATGTGGATTAGCATCAGGCTGAATCTCTCCATTTCTTATTCCTCTGGTAATTATTGAAACAAAATAACGGCGCCAAATCTCCAAAGCTTTAACCACTCTTTTCTGAAGCTCAGGGTTAGTATCATCTGCCTCGATAGAGGTGTTAAGAATTGGACAGCCGCCTTTTATCGGCCAAAACTCAGGAAATGTTCGATACATATCAAAAATCGCCTGAAGTTTTTCGATTGCATTGTCTTTCTTTTTCGCTTCAGAGTCCATCCGCTGATGAATGAGTGAGCGGGCATAATCAAAGCAGGCAACTGCCAGTTCCTCTTTATTTCTAAACAGTCCGTAAATACAACCTTTTGTTAACCCGGTCGCATTTTCAAGATCTGACAAGGAAGTGCCTGTATAGCCCTTCTGATTAAATACGGGTGCACACTTTTCCAGAATAAATTCCCTGGTTTTCTCTGATTTCTTCATTCCAACAGCTTTGTTTTCCTTTTAAATTACTAAGAATATACCATTTGGTATTTTTTTCCAAACAGATTTCTGTTAGCTGAAGCAAAACTGCAGAGAAGATATAATGAAGATGTTCTGAAGAATTCCAAATAATAATACATGCAGAAAAACCGGATTCAGGAACAACTCTCATAAGTATCAGGTTTCTTATGAATTGTCAAAACCGGCAAATTTCCTGCCCGATATTTATGAGAGGTCAGTTTAGCAAAATGAGTATTGTATCCGGTATTTGATCAAACCATATTTTCCCCGAATCCCGAAATCACTTCAGAT
>CAYPMS010000263.1:0-2594 GCA_964411655.1 uncultured Fibrobacter sp. | reverse complement strand
TAGGAACATTTAAAAAAGGATAAACATCAATCTCAAATGTTCCAAACGAATAACCTGTAATCCGTGTTTGTGGTAATTCTCCCACTACTCTGTCAATGGACAAATCACCCTCTACTCTGCTAATTGGCAGGTTACCGTCAGTTTCGTCGGCAAGTACTATTTTATCGCAGTGTCCATCCTGGTCTGCGCCATCATGTTTGTGGCCATTTAAAAACACAGCATTTAACCAAGCCGGTTCTACTATGGTTCCGTTCTGAAATTCTGTTTTAGCCATTCGTTACCTCTCAGAAAAAAAGATCTTGATTGTCTTCATCGCTGTCCACATATTCCTGTTGGCCAGGTTCTACGGCAGGCAGCGCTTTGGGTAAATTCTGCAGATCAAACACCTGTACCGGAACATGGCGAATGTTCACTGCGACACTACGGGCTATCTCTTCGGTTACCGGGGAAATGCAGTAGATCGCTTTTTCACCATATAGTTTTGTAAATCCAGGCCCATGCTTTGTTTCGGGGACATCGATTCTCACAAAACTGCTTGTTCCAATCACCTGACTGGACACTATCCCGGCCAGTCTCTGATGACCAAAAAGTTCGACTACTGCTCATTCCTGGAAATCTTTTTGCTCATTCATTTTAAAAGCTCCCTGTTAAAATTTGACAAACCCTCGTTTTTTGATTATTATTAGCTTTATGGAAACGATTTTTGATCATAATGTCACCACCGAAGAGCTGAACATTCTTTTTGGCCATGCAGTCGATAAAGAACAGTATCTTTCTCTTACTGCTGACATTGGTGCTGATTCTGCCAACGGCATGTTATACAGCCTTTACACCATTCGTAATGACAATGTAACCGCACTTAAATACCTCAATAAAATCAAAGATAAGCAGTACAAGCTTGACCTCCAGCTTGATGACATCATTGAAGAATCTTTCTCACAACAGTAATGAAATCGGTACTTTGCAGTCTGAGTAAATCGAGACATATCGTGATCTTAGTCACCGGAATACTGCCTAATGCACTCAACTCTCTTGCTACATCCTTGTCGATTTCGCTCCATTTACTATTAAACGATATATACCGCAGCCTGCCCAAAATTGCTTTTTCATTCAATTTCAGCTCACTGAGCAAAGTTCTGAAATTAGCTACCAATCCTTTATAGCCCAGACCTTCAGCCAAAACCTGGTCAGCGAATACAGCTTTCCCGCCCAGCTTGGCCATGAATTCCGGATATGTGTGTCTTGCAACAAACTGATTTAATGTTTCCATCATAATTTGCTGTTTCGACAGCTTAACAATTCTTTGCACTTTTGCCCGGTTGTGCAGGATTTCATGCCAGAGGCTTTCGATGGCATATTCCTCCATAAACTCAAGTTGTTTATTGTAGCTGATTTTTTTTAAAGCTGATATCAAATGCTTTTGCGGCTGCAGCCCAGATGGACTTTTGGCTCCAGAAATCAAGATAGTGCCGTAACAGTCGGTTGCCATGAGATATTGATTTGATTTGGTTAATTTTATCCCCTTGAATCCATTTAAGAAAACACCAGGGTTTTCGTTATGGTATTGCAGGAGCAACGGCTCCAGATCTGCAATCTTATTGACAGGGAATCTGTTCAGTAGTGGCTCCACTTTTGGGAGTTCCAGTCTTTTTGCTTCCTCTTTTTTAAACAGAGCCGCTATATCGGGATCATATTTTTTCAGATCTGGTTTGTACGTAACTTTACCAGGATTATAGTCCCATCCAGGTTGAGTCCAATAAATAACAGGATCACCGTTATTATCGTATCTTCCGGTATCGAATCCGGTTACCTTTACAGGTTTACCACCTACCACAACGGTTTTTTCGCGAATACGGCCCTCAGAGGATTCTACCGGTAGTTTATCGCGATCAACCTGACGCTGCGATAAGGTTCTGACAGTGAGCCTGCAGTTGTAATGATTTGGTGGATAGATCTTATCGACAATTGGATCGTCGATACGAACAATGAGATTGTGGAGACGCCGGCAGGTATCTGTAGTATTTTGGTCAAGGATCGCCAGAAACTGCAGGTACGGTCGTGAAACCCTGTTAGCATACTGGCCTTTCCATCGACCGGCTGCATACTGAGTAGACAGGTTGGTTTCGTAGATAGTTCTGAGACGGTGAACAGACCCTAACTGCACATTTTTAACCTCTCCGGTTTCCTTATCAACTATCTCCTTTTTTCCCCACCAGCCCTTTGCCTGCAGCATCGGTTCCAACTGTCTTTTAAATTTCTCGAAAGCCCAGCCGTTTTCTGTTGCCTTATCCACCATATTGCGGATATCCTGCAATATGTCCAATTTCATGACTTTAGCTACAGTAAACGCATGCTGATGAGCCTCCTGCCACATATCGTACCAGTTCCATGAGAAGGCATATCCTTTTTGTCGTAAATGCTCAATTGCATCAACAGGCTTAAGCTTGAATGCATCAGCCAAGATGCTATTCTGATCGATGGATAGTCTGGTTCCGGTTTCTGTACCCATTATTGCCTGTCCATGTTAAGACGTCCCCAGACAGCGCTGAGGAGGCCGGTTCCTTCCAGGATATTTTCTATTCCAGAAGAGTCCA
>CAYPMS010000262.1:0-2618 GCA_964411655.1 uncultured Fibrobacter sp. | reverse complement strand
TATTTCAGGGAGGAGAATATGCTTTCCAATTGGATTAATTCATTAAAATACATCGGTATATGCGAAGCAGTAGGACTGGCCGGATCTGTTTTCACCTCAAGATCAGTTTCCACCTGGTATGGTAAGCTGCATAAGCCATCCATTACTCCTCCTTCATGGGTATTTGGGCCAGTATGGTCACTGTTATACGCTCTTATGGGAATTTCAGCTGGTATCATTTCTCAGAAGAAAGAGCAGGGCAAAAGAGTTGGGATAACCGTTTTTTATTTGCAACTAATATTGAATTTCCTCTGGACTGTTATTTTCTTTGGAATGCGTTCTCCTTTTGCTGCATTAATTGAGATATTTACTCTCTGGATTTTCATAGCTATCACTGTCATCCTGTTCTGGAAACTCTCTCCCGTAGCTGCGCTGCTTCTCGTTCCTTATCTGTTATGGACAAGCTTTGCATCTGTTCTGAATTTCCAGTTCTGGAGAATCAACCATTGACATTCAGATTGAAACAAAGAACATATTCTAGAGTGGAGGAGATATGCCCAGAAGTAATGAAGACATTAAAATTGATATTATAGACACTCTTGCCAGAGATTCCAGATTGAAATCTCACGATGTAAAATTTGAGGTCAGCAATGGTCTGGTGGTACTTACCGGAAGTGTACCGTCTTACAGGGCCCGTGAAGCTGTGGAGTCGGATGTGTGGAAGGTTTCCGGTGTTACCGCAATAGATAATCGTCTGGATATAGTTTTCCCCCCTGGATACAGGAGGCCTGCTGATGAAGCAATACTGGAGAGTGTAAATCGTCTTCTGAGTTGGGATCCGGATATATTTCTGGAAAGAATCACTGCATTTGTGCATGAAGGAAGAGTGATTCTTGAAGGTTCGGTCGATATGCTGTGGAAAAAGCTCAGAGCAGAAGAGCTGGTACGGGATGCCGGTGGGGTTTTGGCAGTGGTAAACAAGCTGGCAGTAATAACTACCGGAGATATTACAGATGAAAGAATCGGGCAGGAGATCACCGGGTTATTAAACCGCAACTCTGCCTTAAATGTAAATACTATCTCTGTCGAAGTGCGAAACGGTAATGTGCGCCTGACTGGTACGGTTTCAGACAGAAATGCTTTTGATATCGCCGAAGATATCGCCAGGTACACTCAAGGGGTAACAAATGTAGATAACCAACTTGTTATAAAAGGGATTTGAAGAAGCTTATCTTGAAAAAATGCAGACTATGCCATATATTTTACTCTCATAGATGGGAGATATGTATGGTTCGTTTGTGTTTTTCCTTTTTTTCCATTATCTGTTATGCTACTTTTGTTTCTGCTCAGCATGACAGTTTAACTGCTCCGGTTTGCTCACATCCAGATCAGATTATTGCCAAGTTAGAGGGCAATAAGATCGAATATGTGATGGGGGAGTATCAATTGAATATTTCCACCATCAAGGGCTATCTTTACAATGATGGTTTCAGCAAGCCATACCTGAAAAAGTATAACGCACTGAGGGGTAGCTCTTATGTGATGCTTGCAGGGGGGGTGGGGCTGGTGATAGCAGGATTTTCTACGGGGAAAACCTTATTCTCACTTGGTGGTCTGGTAGCAGCAGGTGGGGGACTGGTGACCTATTTTAAATCGAACAACAGTTTTCGCAAAGCGATCCATGAATATAACAAAAGTGTGTGCAGTAATAAAATTCATTACTGAAATATGGGCAAAAGGAGAGCCGGCTTTTAAAGGCCGGACTCTCCGGAATTATCAGTTCGCTCTTGATACAAACTCATCGGTAGCTGTATTTATGCGGATTTTATCACCTATGTTACAATACAAGGGAACCTGGATTTCATAGCCGGTGTCTAATTTAGCTGCCTTGAGCACTTTACCGGAAGTATCCCCTTTTACTGCAGGTTCAGTGTATTCGATTATGGCTTCAACCTGTGCAGGGAGTTCTACTCCAACCGGTTTTGTTCCATAAACGATAATATCGACAGTCATCTCTTCCCGCAGATAATTGAGTGCATCCCCAAGATCATCCTTGTTAAGATCCATCTGTTCGAAGGTCTCCTGGTCCATGAATGTATAAAAACCGTTGTTTTCATAGAGAAATTGCATGGTTTTACGTTCCAGAATGACATCTTCAAATTTATCGGAAGCCCGGTATACAGTTTCTGACATGCTGCCGGTAGACAGATTCTTAAGTTTCATTTTCACTGTGGATGCACCGCGGGCACCTTTATTGTAGATGGCCCTCATGACGATATAAAGTTCATTATTGATTTTGACAGTATTACCCTGTCTGAGGTCCTGTGCTTCTTTCATTAAAAATGACTCCTTGAATTAATTAGTTTATTAAAATTTTTGGCTGAATTTCAGCTTTTTTGAGTAATCAAAAACTTTGATCTGTTCATTAAAAACAGGAAAAAAACAGAATCCTTAAAATAGAGACGGAGGGATCAGATACCTGATAGTTAGAAATGTACAGGCTGAAGATGGTAAGTGGGTCTCTTTTTTATTAATTATTGAATTCACGGAGAAAATCACTGAATTTTTTTACCAGATTACAATTTTCTTCTATAAAATAACTCATCTGCCTGGTTGCATGTCCAATTTTATTTAAATCC
>CAYPMS010000261.1:0-2620 GCA_964411655.1 uncultured Fibrobacter sp. | reverse complement strand
TGATTCACAAGAGCCTGTCTTTTATTCGGAAATATTATCTTTCTACAGAACGAAATATCAATACCAGAAAAAAAAGAAAAGAACACTACTGAGATGAAACCAAACTTCAAAAAGACTGAAATAGCCGTTTCGGGCATGCACTGCGCCGGTTGTGCCAATAGATTGCAAAAAGTGCTTTCTTCAAGAGACGGGGTGATCTCTGCAGAGGTAAATTTTGGAACCGGAACTGCATCTGTCCAATTCGATGATTCAAGAGTGACAGTACGGGAGTTGAAAAAAACAATTGAAGATAGCGGGTTCAAGGTTTCTGAAAAGAAAATTTCAGTCACTATTGGTGGAATGCATTGTGCTTCATGTGCTGCTAAAGTAAAAGATGCGTTATGCAGTGTAGAGGGAGTAATCGATGCCTCTGTGAATCCGGTGACTGAAAGTGCCCTGGTTACTTTGGCTGCTCAGATGGTTAACACCTTAGAGCTCAGCCGTGCTGTCACTGAAGCCGGTTTTGAATATCGGGGAATTATCGGCGAATACGGAACCGAGAAGGCCGAAAAGCTGAAAGATAGGGAGCAGCAGGGCAGACTGCATAGAATGATCGCTGCATTTTCTGTCAGCCTTCCCATGATGATTGCCATGTATCTGCCTGCAGTAATGCATCACCGTTATACACCTTTTATCATGCTGTTGATTTCTGCACCGGTTTTTGTATATGTTTCTTTCCCTATCTTTACTGCTGCTTACTCCGCCCTTAAAAATGGTTCTCTGACCATGGATGTAATGTATGCCATGGGAATTACAACTGCATTTTCCGCCAGCGTTCTGGCTACTTTCGGAATCATATTTTCTCATCAGTTCATGTTCTATGAAACAGCAATAATGCTTGCGGGGTTTCTGACCCTTGGGCGCTTTCTGGAAGCCATGGCACGCGGGAAAACCTCTGAATCCATAAAGAAACTGATCGGTTTGCAGCCTGCTACTGCAACTGTCATTCGAAACGATCAGCAGATTGAGGTTCCTGTGGAAATGCTGGTTAAAGGGGATATGATCGTTGTTAAACCAGGTGAGAAGATTCCAGTTGATGGAATAGTTACCGCCGGTGAAAGTTCGGTGGATGAATCGATGATTACCGGTGAACCGACTCCGGTAGTAAGAAAAACCGGCGATCCGGTTATAGGAGGAACCTTTAACCGTAACGGTGTACTCCAGTTCAAGGCGGAGCGTGTTGGAAAAGATACTGTTCTTGCTCAGATAATCAAACTGGTTCGGGAGGCTCAGGGTTCACGACCACCTGTTCAGAAAATTGCAGATAAAGCGGTGGAATTTTTCATCCCTTTTGTTTTGACTGTCGCATTACTGTCCTTTATTGGCTGGTTTTTTATTGCAGGGACATCGCTGCTTTTTGCATTTACCACTTTTGTGGCAGTGCTGGTGATCGCCTGTCCATGTGCACTGGGACTGGCTTCACCGACTGCTGTTACTGTAGGAATTGGAAGAGGGGCGGAACTTGGAATCCTTATCAAAAACGGAGAGGCACTGGAACTTGCTCAAAAGGTAACCCTTGTAATTTTTGATAAAACCGGCACATTAACCGCTGGGTATCCAGTGGTTACCGATATGTTTTCTTTTGAGATTCCTGAGAGTAAATTGCTGTTTTATGCTGCATCTGTGGAAAAAAACTCTGGACATCCACTGGGGGATGCAATACTTGCTGCCGCGAAAAAAGCTGGAATAACACCTGGAGAAACCACTGGATTACTTACGGTTGAGGGGAAGGGAGTGCGGGCTGATGTAAATGGAAATATTATCCTGATTGGAAACCGACTCTTTCTGAAAGAATCCGGAATCGATTATTCCTTTGTCGATAAACAAATCACCGATTTGGAACTGCAAGGCAAGACGGTTGTATTGGCAGCCGATTCTGAAAAACTGCTTGGGATTATTGCTATTTTCGATCCTTTGAAAAAGAACTCACAGAGAGCGGTAACTGAATTGAAAAAAATGGGTTGTGATGTGGTCATGATTTCCGGTGATAACCAGAGAACTGCCAGTTCTGTAGCTTCTGAGGCTGGTATATCAAGGGTTCTGGCAGAAGTGCTTCCTCAGGACAAGGCTGCAGAAGTAAAAAGACTGCAGTCAGAGGGGGAGATTGTTGCATTTGTCGGTGATGGAATCAATGATGCTCCGGCATTGGCCCAGGCGGATGTGGGTATTGCTTTGGGTAGCGGAACCGATGTGGCGGTAGAGAGTGCTCAGATTGTTCTGGTAAAAAATGATCCGCTCGATGCGGTGGCAGCAATACAACTGGGCAGCAAAATGATGCAGAGAATTAAATGGAATCTATTCTGGGCATTTGCCTACAATGGGGCATTGATTCCTTTGGCTGCAGGGATGCTCTATCCTTTGTGGGGAATAAGTTTCAGGCCCGAACTGGCTGGATTTGCCATGGCCATGAGTTCAGTAACCGTAGTTACACTTTCACTTTTGCTTAAAAGGTATACTCCTGCGGCATTGCGCTAAGACAGCTATAACCCAAATCGTCTGTTAAAATCGGGATAAGTATAATCCCGTGTTTTCCATTAGATGTAATTTCGAACGGATATGAGGTGCTATTCCGAATAAACGT
>CAYPMS010000260.1:0-2660 GCA_964411655.1 uncultured Fibrobacter sp. | reverse complement strand
ATAGAAAAATCAGGCATTGCCTGCACTTCCCAGAACTTTTTCATTTTTCTCGATCATCATCTTTATCAATTCATCACGTGCTGGACCCAGGTATTTTCTTGGATCGAATTCATCTGGTTTTTCCTGAAAAACTTTTCTTATCATAGCAGTCATGACCAGACGACCATCAGAATCGATATTAATTTTGCAAACAGCCGATTTTGCCGCTTTACGAAGTTGTTCAGAGGGAATACCAACCGCAGCTTTCAGTTTTCCACCATTACTGTTGATTATCTCCACATATTCAGGAAGCACAGAAGATGCACCATGAAGAACAATTGGGAAACCCGGAATTCTTTTTTCGATCTCTTCCAGAATATCGAATCTTAAAGGAGGAGGAACCAGAACTCCATTTTCGTCCTTTTTACACTGTTCAGGTTTGAATTTGTATGCGCCATGGGAAGTACCGATAGATATTGCCAGAGAATCCACACCGGTTTTCTTAACAAAATCTTCTACCTGCTCTGGTTGAGTATATATGGATTTTGCAGCCTGAACATCATCTTCGATTCCTGCCAGCACACCGAGTTCACCTTCCACGGTAACATCATACTTGTGAGCATATTCAACTACTTTGGAGGTGAGTTCGATGTTTTTTTCATATGGGTGGTGCGAACCATCAATCATAACAGATGAGAATCCGCTTTCTATACAGGAGACACATAACTCATAGGTGTCACCATGATCCAGATGAAGAGCTATTGGGATATTGTATCCGGCATCACGGGCCATTGCTACAGCACCCTGAGCCATATACCTTAAAAGAATAGGATTAGCGTATTTTCTTGCGCCGCTTGAAACCTGCATTATAACAGGCGATTTTGATTTACCGCAAGCTGTAACAATAGCCTGGATCTGTTCCATGTTATTAAAATTGTATGCGGGAATAGCATACCTGCCCTTGAAAGCTTTTTTGAACATCTCTTTGGTGTTAACAAACCCCAGATCTTTGTAACTTACTGCCATCACATTGTCCTTTCACGAAGAATAAAACAAAAACTGCCGATAAATGCTTTACCGGCAGTTCTAATTCCAAATTATCATGCGAGAAATTTACTCCTCGGCCGAACTCTTTTCTGATGTTGCTGCCGATAAATCGGAGGATTCAGTTTTAGGCGTCCTGGTTTTTGCCTTTTTCCTGCTTTTTCTTATAGCATCAGGCGTTCCTCTTCCGACAAGTTCAATTATTGACATTGCTGCATTATCACCTTTACGATCGTTAACTTTGATGATTCTGGTATAACCACCTTCACGATCTTTATAAGATGGAGCAATATCATCAAACAGTTTTTTCAATACTGTTTTGTCTTTGATTCTTCTTGCAGCCAGCCTGATTCTGTGCAAATCACCTTTTTTACCGTATGTGATAAGCCTTTCAACCACGCTACGCACTTCTTTTGCTTTAGCAAGAGTAGTAGTTACCCTTTCCTTGTCCAGAATCGATATTGCCAGATTGGACAACATAGCGCGTCTATGACTGGCAGTTCTGTTTAACTTTCTTCCAGAAACCAGATGTCGCATCTCAATTCCTTTATTTCTTTACATTAAAAGACAATGCATTCCCACATGGACTGCAATTACCACTTCTGTCAGGCATTTTCCTGACTTGTACCCATAATTTTGTCAACATCCATACCAAAGGTCAAACCCAGGTTTGCAAGTACCTGATTAAGCTCAATCAAAGATTTTCTTCCAAAATTCTTATATTTGAGCATATCGTTTTCCTGATTTTTAACCAGGTCTGCCAAAGTATGGATATTGGCGGCTCTCAGACAATTGTTTGAACGTACAGAAAGTTCAAGTTCATCAACTCTCATTTTCAGCAGCTGACGAAGTTTTTCTGTCTTCTCATCGTGCACTACTTCCTGTATTGGTTCAAATTCGCCTTCAATGTTTATAAAAACTGTAAGGTGATCATACAACAGTTTAGCAGCATAGCCTACCGCGTCTTCAACACTAAGACTTCCATCGGTCCAGATTTCGAAAATGATTTTGTCCAGATCGGTTCTCTGACCAACACGGGTATTTTCTACTGTATAGTTTACCCTGGTGACAGGCGAGAAGATTGCATCTATTGGTATTGTCCCGATAGGATCATCCTCTTTACGATTCATTTCTGCCGGTACATATCCTCTGCCATCAGTAACTTTCATTTCAATTTTTAATTTGGCATCGGGATTAATGGTAGCAATATGAAGATCAGGATTTAAAATTACCACATCAGGATTCTTCTCTATATCGGAAGCCTTAACTTCACCTTCTCCCTTTACTTCCAGACGCAGTGTAGTATCATGATCTGCCAATAATTTTAAACGGAGCTGCTTGATGTTAAGAATAATGTCAGTGACATCTTCCACAACACCTTCGATGGTCGAATACTCATGAGAAATTCCATCTATCCTTACCGAAGTCACAGCTGCACCCTGCAGTGAAGATAGAAGTATTCTTCTAAGAGAGTTTCCGATCGTGTGCCCCCATCCTCTTTCCAGAGGCTCCACAATAACCCGGGCAAAATTCGGTATGTTATCAGGATTCTCAATCTGGATGCCCTTGGGCATCATCAGGCTTTTCCATTTCATTGCGCTTTATATCTCCTTTTATCTGGAGTACAATTCAACTAC
>CAYPMS010000259.1:0-2691 GCA_964411655.1 uncultured Fibrobacter sp. | reverse complement strand
TTGCAGATGAAGTCGCTGAACTGATCAAACAGATTGAGCGAAAAGAACATGCAGATTACGAGCGCATCCGCGTGAACAAGGCCTACTATTCTCTTGACGCTGATGATGGAATAGAAAGAGATATTGTACTGCTTGTATTATCACCGGAAGAAATCTATGAACGAAAACTGAGCAAACAGGAATTATATGCTGCTATCAACAGCCTGCCGGAAAAACAGACAAAGCGTATCTATGCGCATTTTTTCCTTTGCATGAGCAAAGCAGAAATAGCCAGGATTGAGGGTGTTAACAAATGCCAGGTATCCCGCTCAATTGAAAAAGCATTAAAGAATATTGAAAAATTTTTAAAAAAATTTCTGTAAGGGGTGCAACTTTTAGCCTAAAAATCTGCTGATTAGTAGAGGGACATACTACCCCCTCAAATGTTCTTTGATAATTGAATAAGTGTTTATCCGGTACTTTCCCCGTATGTCCTGAGAAGGAAAGCCAGTTTGCAGGTACGCCAGGACCATCTGCTGGTATAACGCCAGTTCCAACCGAAGGATCAATTCCGTTTATGGACTGGATGAAGGTAAGATGTGAGCGAAGAATACTTATGCAAATGAAAAGTGTTGGTTACACTTTTGGCGATAACGCATACGGAGGGATAATGATACTTGCGCATAGTCGAGGTTAAGTCCCAGAGTGCGCCCCGGTCGCTGACGGGGAGGTGTGATTCCTATGAGGACAGTCAACCGCTGTCTGCCGGATATAACATAAATATATAAAAACCAAAACAGAAAAAAGATTAGGGGTTCGTCTACCTATGCAAGTATATGTGTATTCAATCAAAGGCGTAACCCCTAATACTGCTAATCTATAGCAAGAGTAAAACGGAAAGGGGGCTTAAATATGGCTAATGGAAAATTATCACAGGAAAAAGCTTATCGAATTATGTTAAAGAAATACCCTGATGTTCTTGACATGAAGCAAATGTGTGAAATTCTTGGCATTAGCCTAAAGACAGGATATGGTTTAATACAAGAAAATAAAATTGAGTGCCTAAAGGTTGGGCGAGCATATAGAATTCCCAAACCTTTTTTATTAAGCTATCTAAGAATAGGTGTGAGTAATGAATAAAAATTTTATTCGCACATTTTACGAACCTTTTTTATTATGTTACACTCATCATGTCAACGGCAGGTGAGTGAATAATTTGAAAGGAGGAAACGCATGGAACTCACCAAAATGTTAGAAATGGTAAGGTTGAGCGAGGATGAATTGATAGGAGGATTCGTAACATCTAAGAAGGGATATTATTATACCGTTCTCAACCGAAAGGATAAGAATGGGAAGCGTAAACCGCTTTGGATTTCAACAGGACTTCCTGCAACTGATGAAAATAAAGCAGAAGCTGAAAGCAAATGTCTATCGACCAGAATTCAATATTCACTTGATTTGAAGAATGGTGTTGCCGATAAGACTTCCGCCCATGAAACACCTGAAAAAAACGTTGCTCAGGATAATGCTGATGATGACCTTTCAGAAAATCTCCTGTTTGCAGATTTATTAAAAGAGTGGCTTGAATTCAGACATCCGGATAATATCGTTGTTGGTGAAGACTTCAATTTTGATAAGACGATTAAACTGAACACTTGGGCAGGGTATGCAGAGAACATTGAGCATAACTTGTATCCAACATTCAAGGCTTATGGATGTACTGTCAAAGAAGTTACACCTGACCTACTGAAAGGGCATTATGCATATAGGCTTAAGAACGGCAAGAAGAAGTCAACAGTTGCAAAAGATTACACAGTTATCAATCAAGTATTGAACTATGCCATCAGCAAAAAAATAATTAGTGTGAACCCAAACAGCGCAATTACTTTACACAAAATTGAGAAATATAACGCAGCTACGTTAAATGCCGAACAGATGCAATATTATATTGAGTTCATTGTAGGCGATATCATTGAAATTCCCATATTACTTGGCGGTTTTTATGGGATGCGGCGCAGTGAATGTCTCGGTGTTAGAGAATCTCAGTTTGATTTTAAGCATAAATTCTTCCGCGCCAATCACACGGTAACAAAAGTTACTATCGGTAACAAGAAGATATATATCCCTTCAGATAAACTTAAGACTGACTTGAGCAATCGCACTTACCCCTTAATTCCTTATGTGGAGGAAAGAATAAAGGCTAAAATAGCTGAAAATAAGGAACTAAGGGAGCTTTGCGGCAACTCATACAGCAATGAATGGCTTGGATACATTTGCGTTAACCAATTGGGAGAAATCATTGATCCGGATTATATAACCAACAGGCACCGTGATCTGCTAAAAAAAGCCGGATTACCCCCTATTAGATTCCACGATCAGAGGCATTCCTGCGTAGGTTTGATGATGGCAAATGAAGTACCTATGGAGCGTATCAGAGATTGGGTTGGTCATAGCGACATCCGGACAACGGTTAACATCTATGGGCATCTGGAATACCAATCAAAGAAAAAGACAGCAAAGATTATCGAAAAGTCTTTGCCTCTTAAAAAGGTAGGAGCTGCTAACGTTTAGTATTAACAGCTCCATGATGGCGGAGGGTTAGGGATTTGAACCCTAGATACCTTGCGGTACACTGGTTTTCGAGACCAGCTCCTTCAGCCTCTCGGACAACCCTCCAAGTTAAATTATTTAAATGACCCGGATAGAACTCGG
>CAYPMS010000258.1:0-2730 GCA_964411655.1 uncultured Fibrobacter sp. | reverse complement strand
GGAAAAAAACGACAGATTTTAAGAGCCTAAAAATGAGTTAAATCATTGATTCCACTTTTTCTTATCGGTTCTTAATAATTCCAATACTTCATCTTTACTTTTTTTGAAATTATAATCTTTTTGATACCTGTATTTTATTACTTCAACTTTTTTAGATCTTCCTCTTTGATAAATCTGACAAATGCCAGTATCCTCTAATCATATGTATCACTGAACATGTCATTTTCACATGAAATCTTCGCATTCCCAGCAGCCACTTATATTTTAATTTATAGTGAATAAAATTAAAAAAGCCCTCAGTTTTTGAAACTGAAGGCTTTAAATTTATGGCTGGTCAGGAGGGACTTGAACCCCCGACCCAGTGGTTAACAGCCACTTGCTCTGCCGACTGAGCTACTGACCAGTAAACTCGGCTAATATCTAATTTTCAACGGATTTTAAATATAATAATTCTGCTAAAATGATGTCAAACAATTTCTAAACCCCGGCATTAAGAAAAACTCCGGGGAAGTTTTTTGATAAACACCTGTTGAGTATTACTGCCCCTGCTAATCATTTCTTTGAATTTGCCACGGATACAGTATCCCATAATTTGTCAGAGTGTCTATGGCGTTTACGTTAATGATACAGGGACCCGAAGAATCAATCCTTTCCTCAGTAGTAATTTTCCGATTACCAGGTTTAAGAGTTAAATTCTCATTTTTCCACCTGATCCACATCGTACCATCAGAGCCTATGCTATCTACAGAGAAATCAGATTTATCATTCCATGGAAGCGATTCGGAGCTGGTAAGAAAATTTTGTGCACCGATATCGGTACCATTGAAATTGACATACAGTCCATCGCCAAAAATGAGCTTCGTTGAATCATTTATTTCAGGAATGATACCGCTCAATATCCTGTCCTCACTGAAATTAAAGGTAACCAGCGGTAAGCATGGAACATTAACACAGGAATCATGATCGAACTGAAACCTTTCGTGTCTGGTATAATTCAGAAAGACTATTTTACGGAAACTGTCAGCCTTGGTTATTCCAAAGCTGATCGAATAGTTCTGAGGATTTTTATCGTTGGATGGGCAAGCTGGATCTACTTTGACTAAAACAAGTTTATAGCCTGCTACAGTTGTGTCATTACTTATAGGGAATCGGAATTGCAGAGGATAAGAGATGGTATCTACATGAAATTTCAGATACAGGTAGACAGGATCGAGTTGGTCACAGGCCATATCGCAGGGACATCGAATATCACTTACAGAATCTAAAGAGATCATAAGACGATGCGAACTATTAAATAAGGTATCTCTTAGTTTAATCGTATTTAACAGTTCAAAACTAAGTTTATTATGAGGCATCTGCACTGTAATCGGTTGCTGATAGCTGCTTATTGCAATTGTTGCATCATCATACTTTACGTGGGTGGCTATCAGTGTATCTACAACCGAAACATTTGCTCTTAACGATTTGTCTGCAGGTCTGGAATATCCGTTCTTTAAAACATTTGAATTACCTATAAGCTTATAAACCTGATCTGTCGATCCGATTCTTGTTCTGAGTAGAAATATCTGATTTCCAATTCTCTCAGAGATAGTAAACTGATAAAATCCCGGATTGAGTTTTCCATTCTGAAGTACGCAGACTTTTCGTCCATTAAGATTGAAAAAATCCACCAGGACCTCTTGCTGATCTGTAATATATAAAAGCAGCTTTCCATTATTAATTCTGATATGGTTTAGGATAGGTTTAGTGGATCTGCGAATGGATGAAATCTCAAATTCGAAGGTTCCATCATTTAGCGATGTTGTTGTCTGATTGGTGCTTAGAAGTGTAATTTCGGCTCCTTCAATCGGGGCTCCTGATCTGTCGATAACTTTTCCGCTCAGCTTGTTTTCTGCTGCGCCTGCACATACAAATAACCATAGAAGATATACCAGAGGCAATAACCGGTATAGTTTCATTTTTCTCTCCTTTACAGGGTAATGCAAGCCGTACAATCGTATATAACCTAAAAAAGTTATCAGAATGTGATTGCATAAAAGATTAAATCCGGAGTTTTAGAAACTGCTGAAACTCCAGTAATACTATAAGGATGTATCTATTTGGTGATTTTGGTCAGCCGATAGTGTTCAGAACTTGTGATTGCATCAGAATGTGTCTTATTCATTATCCAGATTGTATTGACTGTTGATTTGCAGGGTTATCCATTCTATGTGTTTGCGTAAAATCGGTTTTTCAAGAATCGTCACATTATTTTTTAAAAGATACTGTTTTTCTTTGAGGCCGATCCTTTTGGCACAGGCAAAAAACGTGATGCTATGATCGATGATTTTCAAAGCTGAGAAAATGTCGAAAGCTATGTGGATACTACATGGTGGATCAAGGTCCAGTAAGACAAACTTAATCTGGTATTTATTGCAGAAACTGATCAGTCTCTCCGGATCATCAAAGACTGTAATCACTGTTTCACGGCTTAAGGTGTTTACCAGAGAATCGGTAAGAGGGGTCGGAGCAGCATAGAGTACCAACTTTACATCTTTGGGCTCCAGATCTTCATTGGCCTCAAACGAAGTAATTCTTTCATTTTCATTTTCTGCTTCCTGTCTAAGGAGTTCCCATTTGTTTCGCTCTATAATTTCCAGTAATCTGGCTATTTTCTGACTATCAAGGCGCATTGCTCAGCTTTCTGTTCCTTTCTATTTCTTCTCTGCGGTAGAGAAGAGTGTAAGTGCT
>CAYPMS010000257.1:0-2741 GCA_964411655.1 uncultured Fibrobacter sp. | reverse complement strand
GCTTAACCGTTGAAGAAGAGGCGAAACTGGCGGTTAAAATTCGTAAGGGGGATCGTAAAGCGCTTGAAACGTTGGTTAAGGCTAACCTTCGATTTGTAGTCAGTGTTGCCAGAAACTATCAAAATCAGGGACTTCCTTTAAGCGATCTAATTAACGAAGGAAATCTGGGGCTTATTCGTGCGGCCAGACGTTTTGATGAGAAAAAAAATTTCAAATTCATCTCTTACGCGGTTTGGTGGATTCGCCAGGCTATACTGCAGGCTTTGGCTGAGCAGTCCCGTATTATTAAATTACCTCTCAATAGAGTGGGTACTATACATAAAATCGGGAAAATGCAGAGCAAACTGGAACAGAAATTCAGACGCTTACCTAATGTTGAAGAACTGGCAGCAGAACTCAATATTGATGAAAGCGAAGTGCAGGAAACCATAAAAATCGGCAACAGCCACATGTCTCTGGATGCCCCTTTGCAGCATGGCGAAGATTCCAGACTGATGGATATCCTGCAGGATGATGATCAGGTTCAACCTGATAATGGATTAATGGAAGTTTCATTACAGGAAGAAATTACCAATACTTTGGAAACTCTCAGTGAACGTGAGAAGGAAGTGGTCAGATTGTATTTCGGTATTGGGGAAGAGACCTCTCATACTCTTGAAGAGATTGGGCAGCGTTTCAACCTGACCAGAGAAAGAGCTCGTCAAATCAAAGAAAAGGCATTAAGACGTCTGAAGCACTCCTCCAGAAGCAAAAGGCTTTTGGCTTTCCGTTCTTAAAAGATTTTGGATACCATTAAAAAAGATCTGGGCATTAACTGCTTAAGTGATTATATTGTATATGTATTGATTTACTCACACGGAGCAGATTAATGAAGAAATGGTATTTCACTCTTTTAGTAGCTTTCCTAATGAATCTGTCTGGTGCTCTTAATGCTTCTGGTACCGAAAATGATAATTCAATAAAAAAAGCACCTTTGCAAAAAGGTGCTTTTAAACCTCAACCATACTCCTCAAATCGCGATATGGCTTTTATCTCTATCTGGGGCAGCCGACCCGATGCAAAAAAACTGCAGGGTTTTCAAAGAGCAGTTCTTTTCAATGCTCGCGGTGAAGTGGTTACTAAAATAGATATGAGAAGTGATTCTATCTACTCTCTTGATAAGATGATTCAGGAGAACAAAACAAAAGGACCTCTTGTAGTCAAGATGTACCGCTGATATTCTGCCTCATTCTCCCACATCTTTATCTGTATATGGCGTGTTTGCACCTGTTTTTTTTTGCTGACATTTTATTATCATAATGTTATGATATTTTATTGTTTAAGGCAAATCGTCCTTCTCTGCGGTTTGTAAAAGCAAAATGGCATTCTGATTGGCAAATAAGGCTATGATGTTTTACACACTGATGAACATTTATACTCATAACAATAAAATTACCGGAGATGCTCATAAGAATGGAAGATCATTGTTATACATTGCTCTCTAAAGTGCCGGGTATTATATATGTTCTTGATAAGGAGGGGAAATTTACCTTTTTAAGTGAAGTTCTGCAGTCATTACTGGGCTACTCTGAAAACGACCTGCTGGGAACTCATTTCAGCTCTATTATTCATCCTGAAGACGTGAATGCCGTCAGCCGTAAACATGTACTGCCCCGTTTTGCAGGTATACCTACCGGAAGTGAGAAAGCTCCCAAACTCTTCGATGAACGAAGATCCAATGCCAGAAAAACATCTGAACTCAGTCTGCGGCTTCGCGCCCGTCCTGCACACAATGATGGATCGGATCTGGTTCTGCTGTGCAAAGTAAATGCTGCCGGGAGATATAATACCCGAAGCGAAGGAGACATGGAATTCAATGGTACCATCGGAATAATCTATGATATCACCTGTGATCAATCCGCTTCTGCCACCATCAATATCCATAAAAGATATAATGTACTAGATCTTTTATCACAGGCAATCTCTCATGCTTTCAGTAACGTGTTCACCGGAATCTATGGAAATCTTCAATTAATAGAGATGCATCTGGATGGTAAAGAAGAAGTCGTTTCCAATATTTATGCCATTAAAAACAGTGTGGAAAAAGCCTTGGGCCTGATAAACAAGATTAAAAAAAATATCTCCCATTCCACAGAAAATGAAAGCAATCTGAGTGTACTCGTCCAGCAGGTTGCAGATGAAGTATTTTCAGAATCAAAACTGGAGTATAAGCTTATTACTGATCCGGATTTAAGAAAAATCGAACCTGATCCTGACTATATAAAGCATATACTCAGATCCGTATTTTATCATATACACAATAATATTGGTGATTCGGGACTTTTAACCGTAAAGCTGTCCAATATGCAGGAAAATCACCCTCGCCTGACCCGTTTTGATTGTAAACACTTAAAAGTCCACATTTCGCTTCCTCCGTGCAGCTTGAGTGGTTATCAAAACAGCTCTCAGCCTAATAAAGAATGTAATGAGACTCTACAGAAAATCTCCACCATGGCATTATCCTATACCCTGTTGAAAAAAACAGGTGCAGTTCTGGAAACTGACAACTCTCAGATTCCTTCCATTACTCTGTACATTCCGGCCATTGAAGAACAAACGGCAGCATGAGCCTGCTTTGTTTCACAAGGGCTGCAGAAGTACAGTATTAAATTTACTGAACGCCAGCATATTCCTGCAGTTTGTCAAATACACTCTCATCAAATCTTTCTATGATTTTAACCGATAAAACATCATAAAGCTTC
>CAYPMS010000256.1:0-2773 GCA_964411655.1 uncultured Fibrobacter sp. | reverse complement strand
AGTTCACCAACCAGAGCCTCTATCAGATCCTCAAGAGTAACCATTCCAATAATTTTGCCAGATTCGTTTTTCACCATTGCGATGTGCTGGTAACTGCGGGTGAATTTTTTCAGCAGTTCTGATAGTGCAACCGTCTCTCTTACTGTTTCTATGGGACGACAGATACCATTAAGAGTCGGGTCGGCCGGATTGACTCTTAAGGCACTCACGATATCCTTGAAATTGACATACCCGATTATTTCATCGGTATTTCCAGCTCTGGTCAGTGGAAAACGGGTATGATGGTGCAAGTGACATTCCACCAGTGCTTCAGTTAAAGACAATGAATCCGAAAGCATATTCACCTCGGAAATGTCAACCATAATGTCTCTGGCTATCATTCTGGAAAGCTGAATGCTTCTTTCGATGAGATGCGCCTGTTCACGGCTGATCTCATGGTCCGATGCAGCAGATTGCGCCAGAGTAGCAATCTCCAATAGTGGTGATACCTTCTTGTCAGTTCTCCTGGATTCAAATGGTTTGTTTACCAACCCTACGATCAATACCAGTGGCCTGCAAATAATGGTAAGTACATATAGCGGAACTGCAATTATAAACGCCAAAGGTATCTTGAACCGGATCCCCAGCGTCCTTGGAAGTACAATTCCCCATTGAATTACTATGTAGGAAAGAATAACCGCTATGGGAATAAACCACTGCTTTTCACATTTCAAAGACAGATATGCGCCACCGATGCTTGCGCAAAGGATAATCGCAACTGTATTGAATATCAGAACAAGGGTAAAGGAGTTATTTAGATCCCGCTTGAGTTGTTTCCAGATTCTTCCTATCGTCGGAAAACTTTTCTGCAGTTTAAATATATCGGAATAAGAAATGCTGAGAATGCAGGACTCTGCCATAGCAGAAATGAAAATGACAGCAAACATGCCAATCAGCACATAATGAAGTAACTCCATACTAATATTAATTAAACCTCAATCCTTCCAAATAATAAAAAGACAGATAGCTAATTCTTTTTCCTCATAGTTTTCCTGTTATAATTGATGTTTCCTGAAGCGTAAACCTGGTATCCCCCACAATCACATGCAGCTTTAACCTGAATAACAGTTCCATCCAGAGGAAGATTTACCAGATGAACCTTGATTGTACCGTCCTGGCCGGTAAAAAAGCAGCTCCGATCCGGTTCACTATCACCTGTATTTGCAGAGCCCCGGTCTGGAAGTTGACATAAAAAGGTACCTCTGGTACTGTTTAATTGAATCTGATAACCCGATAGCGGGTTTCCAAGATCGTTAACTAACTTAACCTCCACAACAGCTCTTCCAGTAACCGCATCTGCATCAGGTGCAACCATATTTAATTTCATTGAAAGCTTACAGGAAGTAGATGAAACCTCTTCCTCAGGAAGAGCAATCTCATATCCGAAAGACACTAAACGGAAAAACAGAACTAATATTAGAACTTTTTTATCCAAAAAAACCTCCTGATCTGATTTTATTATAAAATAATATCAAATCAAATCAGTATTATCCATATATTATCTTGCTTCAACTTCCCAGGGGCGAGCTTAATTATTGAGGACAGGTTTTTTACGATCTTCATTTCTCAGATAGCTGATGTTTTTTGTACCCCGGGATAATTTGCTACTTACACAAAACACTATGGATTGAATACGGGAAAACGAAACGTTTTCACCTGAAACAATTATGAAAAAGGAAAAAGAGTGTGAATCTTACCAGTATCGACATATTCTGCCATGTTATCGATAATTTCGGTGATGCAGGTGTGGTTTACCGATTCGCTAAAGAATTCAAAAAAATGAATCCACAGTGTAAAACCAGAGTTTTCATCGATGACCTGAAGACACTTCACAATATAGTTCCACAAATTGATGTCTCAGAACCAGTTCAGCATTTTGAGCAAATCACTTTCATCGATTCTTCCTCGCTCTCTTCACAGGATGTAGAAAACTTAGGAGTCGCAGATATTCTGGTCGAAGCGTTTGCCTGTTATATTCCAGAGCCGGTGATGGATGTAGCGGCTTTTAAGAGTAAATTAATTATAAATTTAGAGTACCTTTCAGCCGAAGACTGGGTGGAAGGATATCACCTGAAAGAATCTTTGTTAAATAAAGGTACAGCCAAGAAGTTCTTTTTCATGCCGGGTTTCACCACCTCAACCGGTGGAGTGATAATCAACACAACTGTTGCAGAAAACAGAGAAAGACTCCAGGCAACGCGCCTCAGTGTACTTAAAAACCTTCTGGAAAAACACATAGGATCATCTCCTGGTGATGAAGAAAACAGTCTGTTTGGAACCGTTTTCTCTTATGAACGGGGTTTTGATAACTTTCTCAGGGATCTGACCGAAATAGAAAAAAATGTGTACCTGATGATTTTTGGCCAAAAAAGTCATGATAGCATAAGAGCATCTTTAGAGCGTGCCGGTATCAATACTGATAATGCCAGATATGTTCGATATAAAAACTTACATATCGTCTATTTACCTTTTCTTTCTCAGCAAAGCTATGACTCTCTTTTATGCTGCTGTGATTTTAATCTTGTGCGGGGAGAAGATTCTCTGGTCCGGGCTATCTGTGCCGAAAAACCATTTCTGTGGAATGCTTATCTTCAGGAAAACCGCTATCAGAGGGTAAAAGTGGATGCATTTCTAAAAAATTTCCGACAATATTTTGATGATTCAGAGGTATTCGATAGATATAAGGATCTGCTGGAAAAATATAATGATGCTGAATTTGAAGAAAAAATCCAAA
>CAYPMS010000255.1:0-2811 GCA_964411655.1 uncultured Fibrobacter sp. | reverse complement strand
CCTCCTTTGTCCAGAACTTTCAAAAATTTTATACCGATTCAGGTGGATTTAATCAAAATTACTGATGGTGAGCTGAGAATGTGGGATAAAACACATGCTGCACCATTTGACATAGATATAACCCAAATCAATGGAGAAATCCGTAACCTGGCCAATAGACAGAATCTTTCAGAGGATCTCTTTGCCTCTGCAAAGATCACAGCAACTGTTTTGGAGAGCGGAAAACTATCCATGAAATTGAAAATAGCTCCTGCTGCTGAAGATCTTTACTTTTCCTTAATTTGCAGTATAAAAGGAATCAGGCTCCTGAAGTTGAAGAGCTTTCTAAATGATTTGGCTGGAATCACTTTTAAGGGTGGAACTTTGGATATAGATATGAGACTCAATGCTGAAAATGGATTTATCAAAGGCTTTGTAGAAACGGTTTATCAGAATGTGAAGTTTGGTGAGCCGGAAAATGATGGAGGAATATTAGAGCGGTTGAAAGAGAGAATATCAGATTTATTGGGAGAAATAATTGAGAACGGGGAAGACAGAGTTATCACCAGGGTTCCTGTAAACATGAAGGTGCAAGGTACAAAACCCGATGTTCTCTTTACCGTTATGTTGATTTTGCAGCAGGCAATGATGGATGCGATTGTTCCTATAGTGGGCGATATGGCAGCAGTAGAATAATCTGTTGCGAATCAGCTACTTAAGCAGAACAGCCTGCTAAATGTTCATATTCATAACATCTCTGACCTCTTCAAGCGTCTCAGATGCAATTGCCCTAGCTTTTTCAATTCCTTTTTTAAGGACCTGACGTATATATTCCATGTTTGATTCAAGCTCGCTTCGTTTTTTGCGTAATGGCCTGAGATATTCGTTGAGTGATTCTGTTAAGATTTTTTTTACCTGTCCACTTCCGCCATCGCCAATCTTTGAGGCGATTACCTCCGGAGCTTCTCCTGTACATAGAGAGATAAGGAGCAGCAGATTTGACACTTCGGGCCTGTTTACAGGATCAAATGTTATGATACGCTCTGAGTCAGTCTTTGCCTTTTTTATAAGATTAGCAGTTTCATCCTCTGTGGCGCTTAACATAATAGCATTGTTTCTGCTTTTGCTCATTTTTTGTGAACCATCAAGGCCAAGGATCAGAGGCGCTCTGCTTAATAACGGCTGAGGTTCAGGAAATACCGGTTTATTCTTTGCAAACCGGTCGTTAAACCTGCGTGCAATCACCCGTGTGAGTTCAAGATGCGGAAGCTGATCTTTTCCGACCGGTACAACATTTCCTTTGCAGAACAGGATGTCCGCGGCCTGATGAACCGGATAAGTATACATCCCTGCGTTGATTCTTTTTTGTCCTGATGCAAGAATTTCTTCCTTGACCGTGGGATTACGGTCCAGTTCTGCATTGGTAACCAGCGTCAGAAAAGGTAACAGCAATTGATTAAGCTCGGGGACATGACTATGTGGGAAAATGAAAGTGTTTCCCTTTTCAACATCGATACCTGCGGATAAATAATCGATAGTGAGCTGTTTGACATTTTCTGCTATGGAATCAAACGTATCTCTATCTGTAAGAACCTGATAATCAGCAATAACAATAAAGGTTTGAACTCCAAGTTTGTTAAGTCGGACTCGATTTTGAATGGATCCGAAAAGATGACCTATATGAAGTCTTCCGGTGGGGCGGTCACCAGTAAGAACTCGATAGTTTCCAGGATTGGCTGTCAAATCCTCTTCAAGCTTTCTGCTGCGTTCAACTGTAGCTTCAAATGTCCCATACTCGATTTTTTCTGCATCACTCATCTGACTTTAGCTCCTATTTTTTTTCCGGCATTCCATCTTATAGGGGAATTTTTGTTTTTTTTGCTTCTAAATATAATAATTCCCTTATTCTTACCTGTTTGAATATTTACCCTTATTTTGCCTCTGGGTTTGTGAAGTTACTTGAGGATAGGTAAATTGGCCATTGTGCCATTCAGGAGAATTACAAAAATGAGACGACAGATTACTGAAAATTCCATCTAAAGAAAGAGAACAACGATCCATGTTTGATTTTCACTTCCAGAATGCGGTATGTAATTATTATACAAGAAGAACCTTTTTAGCGGCTCATGGAAATGGGATAATTGTGTCATTTCTTTAAGAGCTGTTTTTTTGGGGCAAAAACCATTATCAGAATTTTGCACAATAACACATTTTAACTGATTTGCATAAAATTATCAATTAATTACACGTAAAACTTGCACTAAGGTTTTCATCATGAGATCCCTTTTCAATGAATAATTTTATAAACGATTGTACCCGTTGAAATTGGTGTGGAAGTTAAGAAGATGGCTGCGAGGAGGCCTAAAAAAAAGAAGACAGATTTTCCCCCAAAAAAAGTAAGGCTTTATCACCAGTATTAGCTATTTTAAATACATTCGAATAGTTAATAAAATTTCTTTGAATCGCCCAGATAACTCTGGCAGGTATTAGACAAAAAAGGTGGCTTATGTTAAAACAGATTAAATTACCGGTATTTTTCTTGTTTTTACTGATTTTTTCAGTTTTAACCGTTCTTGCAGAAGATGTATTTACTGCTTATCTGTTTGCCTATTTTACCGGGAACAACAAGAGTCAGGAGGCGATTCGATTTGCTCTCAGTGATGATGCTCATAATTTCAAGGCACTCAACAACAACAATCCTGTGATCAGTTCCGAAGAAATCAGTTCCACCGGTGGAATTCGTGATCCTCATATATTGCGGGGTGAAAATAACGATTATTACATGGTTGCTACCGATATGGTCTCAGCAAACGGATGGGCATCCAACAGAGG
>CAYPMS010000254.1:0-2811 GCA_964411655.1 uncultured Fibrobacter sp. | reverse complement strand
TAAAACAAATATTCAGCAGTACGAATACCAACTGCAATCTATTATCTTTCCGGTGGGTCAGATGATCACATTTTAGAAAGAGTGGCAGTGAAGGCTTATAATTTAAGAATTACTGGGCTTAATACTTTATTGATTTTCAAATAAATGCTTATATTTCTGTAAAGAGGAGATTTTATGGTTATGATGGTTTTTCTTTTGATAATTGGAGGAGTGTTACTTTATTTCGGAGCCGAATTACTGGTTAAAGGAAGTGCAAATCTGGCTATGCGATGCGGAGTATCCGCTCTGGTTGCTGGATTGACAATTGTGGCATTTGGAACCAGTGCTCCTGAGATGGTGGTCAGTATTAAGGCAGGTTTAGATGGATTGGGTGGTATTGCAGTAGGTAATGTGGTAGGCTCAAATATTTTCAACATCGCAGTAATTTTAGGATTAACCTCTATTATCCGTCCGCTGAAGGTTCATCTGAATGTGCTTAGGATCGATACCCCGGTAATGCTGGCTGCTTCGGTGCTTCTGATGGTTATACTCAACGATTTGCACGTAAGCAGAGTGGAAGGAGCGTTCCTTTTTGCTGGGATAATCACATATGTTGTGTTTACAGTCATCACTGCAAGGAGTGCAGGAGAGACGAAGGCGGATTTTCCGCTGGAGCAGTTAATCCCTGAAAAAAAAGTAAATGCAGGTCTTGATATAATATTTGTTATTTGTGGATTGGGTCTTCTTGTTTTTGGGTCCCGTTTTTTTGTAGATGGCGCGGTTGGTCTGGCCAGGGTCATAGGTGTTAGTGAAGCAGTGATCGGACTTACTATCGTAGCATTAGGAACCAGTTTGCCTGAACTGGCTACATCGGTCATAGCCGCCATAAAAAAAGAGGAGGATATTGCTATCGGCAATATTATCGGTTCCAACATCTTCAACATATTGGCCATTTTGGGACTGAGCAGTACAATAACTCCGCTGGATGCAACCGGAGTGGGGCGGATAAGCCTTTATTTCATGTTGGGAACAGCAGTGCTTCTGATGCCTTTCATGAGAACTGGATTTGTGCTTAACAGGATTGAGGGTATGTTGTTATTAGCAATCTATGGTGGATATATGTACTATCTTTGGCCCTGATTCTTTTTAATTTCGATGATTGGGAACTAAAGTGATTATTCCCAATAACAGAGGATGATTTGGAATGCGCTTGAGTGATTTATGAGGAAACATTTACCGGCATGTGGCATATTCTGATGATTCATTTGTAAAAGATGCTGTTGAACTAAAATTTTTTGCAGCCACTGCTGTTTGATTGTCTAAGAGAAATATCAATTAAGAGAAGGCTATATTTCTGTATCGCAGTAGGAACTTACCCGCAACAGATTATTAAACCTAAAATCCGCAGTTGAACGTGGCGCATATGCGTAACATCTTGAGCGCTAAGCCATTTACGCGGTTTGACCTTATCACCGTGTCGATAAGGCCTGCACCGCGTTCAAGGCTTATCATCTCAATATCTTATGCATCTGCGTCCACCTCAACTGCGGAATTTAGGTTAAAAATGAAACCAGCATTTCCTCTTAGAATTTCGAAAATCAGCTCCTATTGAAAATTGCGCATTGAAGCCCCGTTGTTCATAAGTTATACTTCGAAAATCAAGCAAGGATGGTTCGGGTCGATAAGTGTTCAGTTCAGCTATAATTGCGAAATTATAGCAATACAGACTGACTTTGGCTAAGAATGTATCTTTGCAAATCACAGAAAAGAGAAGAATTCTGAATATACTTTTAACCATTGAGAATATATACGGAATAATTGAGAGAATGAATCGTTTCATCAAAAAGAGCATTACCATTTTATTCACCACTGATAGTTACAGGATATGTGGCATATCTACTTATATCATTTATCAGAGGGTTTACCGATCGAATTCTTAACTATTTGCCGGGTTTCATCAGTGAAATTGACATTTTGCGCTTTGCCATTGAGGAAATCTCTGTGGCTGGTATTTTCTTTGCAATCGTGTATATAGGAATATTCATTAAGACAGTGTTAGGGTCGAAAATATTGAAAATGATAGATGGCTTTTATGAGAAGCTATCAGGGATTAAAAGAATTTATAGCATACAAAACAGGTGGCAGAAGTTTTTCGTTTCTGAAATTGTCAGTTTTTCACAGACCCAGTGCTGGTTAAGTATCCTTCGCTGGCTGTAGCTTTCAATACTGGGGGAAAAGAGTGTTTTGGAGATAAATTCTTTATTACTATCGTTTTCCAATTGCTGCAGATACTGTTATGAGCTCCATAATTAAAAGAGCCTGCCAGAAATTCTATAGCTGTTCTTATCTGGTTCAATATCTCAAGATTTCAAAAAAAGAAAGCTCAACAGAGTGCTGAAAAAATGAAAAGTAAAAAGAAGATCCTGGTAAGCCTGGTCCTGTCAACGATAGCATTACTTGTGGTGTTGTGGTTTGCTTTGGAATCCGGTATTCGCTGGTATATAAATAAAAAAATAGATGAATCAGAACAGGTGTCCGGAAATGTAGAAGCAGTCAGTATCAACCCTTTGGAGGGGCTCTATTCCGTTAATGGTATTGACCTGAGTTATACCAGCGATGCCATAGATATGGCAGTGATAGATATCAGAAGTGCTGTTTTAAATCTGAACTGGGAAACATTTTTTTCAGGTGCTTTGGTTGGACGTATGGAAATCATCAAGCCTGATTTCCGCATTGTTCAAAAATCCTCTCCCAAGAAAGAGAATGCTCCCGAAGGTCCTCCTTTGTCCAGAACTTTCAAAAATTTTATACCGATTCAGGTGGATTTAATCA
>CAYPMS010000253.1:0-2890 GCA_964411655.1 uncultured Fibrobacter sp. | reverse complement strand
CCTGAAGTAATCCTGAAAGGTAATGTGATGCAACTTCTTGTCTATCCTTACGATAGACATAAAATAAGTCAGAAAAATCTCTCACAAATATCTTAAAACGGCCGACAAGGCCGGCCATCTTTTGGTTGAATGAGCGTGGGACATTAAAATTTCTCCTATATATTATGGATCAATAAATCACCTTTCGTTTGTATAAATATATATTTTCCCAGTTTAATGTAACACAGTGGAATTAAAATGCTTTAAATATCTGATAACAACTGCATTTATAAGCTAAATGATAATTCGTTCTTATGGGGCCTTCAAATTTAGGTAAAACTCACATCCTGTCTGCACTTGTGTATAAAGTCTGTTTCGATGGTGTGTCAAAACAGGAGATCATAGAGGAACTGCTAAAAGCGAAGCTCCAGAACCGATTGAAACGGAAATTAGCCAGTTTCTGCAAGCCACATCTGCTGGCAATGGACAAAATAGGTTATGAGACGTTCACAAAAGAGGAGGCTATCAGCAGTCTCCTGTAAAGCATATTGGTAAATGGTTTTCCGGTGAATCCGAGAAATATTATTTCGGGGGTGATAGATTGTTAGTTATATATGAATGAATTGAGCAGTCTTAAGAGTATTGCGGGTCATTTATCGGCTTGTGTTTTCAGAGCAGATTTTACTGGAGAATTCCTTATGATATTCAATTAAATTGTTATGCACAAGGAACGATGATCTCATTTATATTGAGATAGTCATCTTTCAGCAGATGCATTTTTATATTCATTATTAATTGTTAAATTTAGTATAGACTCTTATCGAAAACACAAAAAAACACTTACTTAATGACACGTCATGAAAAACAACCCTCTTTCCGGTTTTAAATCACTGAATGCTGCAGTAATCGATGCTTCTTCAATCATTTACATGATGAAAGCAGGCTTTTTAGATGTAGTTGCCTGCTGCGTTCAGCTTCATGCGCCTGAAAGTTGTCTGAAAGAAACCGGATTTTCAGGCTTGCCAATCACTGGGCACAGTATCTGTTCCCACGGTACCACTGCAGACCAGCAGCTACTTACGCTGGCACAAAGTTTACAATTACCGGTTGTTTCAGAAGACAGAAAAGTACTGATAACCGCCTCCAGAAATGGTATTACTTTCTATAATTCACTTATGATGCTGAATTTACAGCTTTACAAAAAGAGCTTTGATACAGAAATGTTCACTTTCTTTTTGAAACAATTGACAGCTTTTGCACGGTATAGTGAAGAGGTATTTTTGTTTGGAAAAGAGGTCACTAGGATTATTCTCGATGAAATGGATATTGAGTAATGAATGGAAATTACAATCAGGTCAGAATTCTTAAATGGATAGACATTCCGTAATCTGGATTTTTCCCCCTTCGATATTCTCTCGGTGTTTTACTATTTTTAAGATAGTTCCGTTTCTGTTACGAATTTCGATTTCGTCGTATTTCGAATTCCCCTGCTACCATTATCCAAAAAATATCATTACTCATTGTAAGACGGGAAAGTGCGGAGGATTTTGTGTAAACTGATAAATAGTGTAGGTCGCTGCTGTCTAAAATAAGTATACACTAAATAAATATCTTTTTTAATATCATAAAATCGCCATTTTTATAAAATCCTAAAGATGAAGTTTACGATTTTAAACCGTTATGCTGTTCAATTTAAATTGGAAAATATTTTTTTTATCAATTGTACCGGTGATGTTTTATAAGGTTAATTATCCGTTCCCATAAATGTCTATATGTAAAAAGATTCATTCTAATCAGGGCTGCTAAAATTGATAATGGCCAACCAAAGGTTGACTTTAATTACATAAAATTTTATCGCTCCTTATAGATTGCAGCAATGGTTAGGACAACGCAGTATTATAGTCCCCTTTGCCTGAGAAAATGCGCCCGTTCATACATACTCAAATAAAGATAAATAACAGTAATATCAATACTGTATAGTTTTGATTTGAAAAGGACCTTGCGTTTATTAATGATGCAGGAAGATTTACTTTAACTATTGTCACAGGTAAAGCTGACAGCGTCGATGTCCGTTTGAGTATCCAAAGATGATTTGCCTGGGGCTTTTATGCCAAAATGTCTCAATTTACCCTTAAGGAAGGTAAATGCTCTAGTAATCCTGGTCATGGGCGTGCTTGTAATCTTTACTGTTTTTTTAATCAAAAATCACCAATAAATAACTTTTCTATATTATTGAAATCAGTTATTTTCTTTTGACTTCAAAATTTGTCTGCAAAAGGAGGGTAGATATGAATATTATCGAGATAAAGGGACTCAAAAAAGACTACGCTTTAGGTAAGACCACAGTAAATGCGATTCGGGGGATAGACCTCACGATCGAGAAAGGCGATTTTCTCAGTATCATCGGGCCTTCTGGCAGTGGAAAAACTACTCTTTTAAATATTATCGGCTGTATAGACCACGCAACTTCCGGAAGCGTGAAAATAGCCGGCAGGGAGATTACATCTCTTAATGACAAAAAAATCACCGACATTCGTCTTCATCAGATTGGGTTTATTTTCCAGACTTTTAACCTTATCCCTGTGCTTAGTGCTCTGGAAAACGTGGAGTTTCCTTTGTTGCTCATGAAAAACAGGTCCAGAAGTGAAGTACGCAAAAAAGCGCTTTCATTGCTGGATGCAGTCGGATTAAGTGAGCATGTCAAACACCGGCCTTCAGAACTCTCCGGAGGACAGCGTCAGAGAGTCGCTATTGCCAGAGCCCTGGTTACCGGTCCAGATATAGTACTTGCAGATGAGCCCACAGCAAACCTCGACTCGGTTACAGGTGCATCGATTCTTGATGCCATGCGGACAATGAACGAGCGCGAGCATACCACTTTTATCTTTTCTACCCACGATGCAAATGTGCT
>CAYPMS010000252.1:0-2945 GCA_964411655.1 uncultured Fibrobacter sp. | reverse complement strand
AAAAAATAATCATCATCACCAAATCATTTTGTTTATGCATCTGCTTTTATCTTTATTTTGCTGGAATAATCAGGTACTTTTTGGGCGTACGGTTAAGGGATTGGCTGATTGTACTATAAACTACAATAAAAGGGTGATATAGATTTGCCCCCCACTTCATCTTCCCTTTCATAAATAAAGCTATCTTATAGAGTTCTTTTCTGATTACTGGTTACAGGAGAATAGCTTTGGGAAAGCCATTCTCTGCTGTGCCAGTCTCATCGCTCCAAATCTCAGAACTCCTTGAGTATAGCATCATCATCCTGACAAATTACTGATCTGGAAATTCCTGCATTATTCGAACTGTTGGCTGGTACTTTATTTCCAGAATCGATCATTCTGCTCTGATTGTATCCGGATTTTGCCTGAGTTGCTTTTGCAACATCATGATGGGAGACTCTTTTGATTGCCACCCTTCCGGCATTTGTCAGTATAAACTGAGAAACCATATTCTGCAGTTCTTCTGCCTGTGAACTCAGTTCTTCAGCAGCACTTGCCGATTCTTCACTGTTGGCAGCGTTCTGTTGTGTTACTTTGTCCATCTGTGCCACTGCGCTATTAATCTGATCGATACCCTGAGCCTGCTCTTTTGATGCATCAGCAATTTCAGCAATAATGTTATCCACTTTAGCATTGCTTTGCGTAATTTCTTCAAAAGACTTAGCCACTTCCTCCACAATTTTTACCCCTTCATCGGCATTCTTAACCGAATCTTCGATCATATTTGCGGTATTTTTAGCGGCTTCAGCCGATCTTTGCGCCAGATTTCTAACCTCTTCTGCTACTACAGCGAATCCTCTGCCTGCTTCACCAGCCCTCGCAGCCTCCACTGCTGCATTTAATGCCAGTAGATTTGTCTGCATGGCAATTTCATCGATGGTTTTGACAATTTTGGCAGTCTGGTCTGATGATTCTTTAATCTTGTTTATGGACTCACTCATTCGCGCCATTGCTCTTTTTCCCTGAGCCGCGTTATTGTTTGCTTCACTGGCCAATATTTTTGCCTTATCAGCATTTTCAGCATTCTGCTTTGTCATAGAAGCCATCTCTTCGAGGCTGCTTGAGATTTCTTCAAGACTGGAGGCCTGCTGATTTGCACCCTGTGCCAGTGATTGACTTCCTGTAGAAATCTGCTGGCTGGCCAAAGCAACCTGTTCAGTACCCTGGCTTACCTGTTGCAGCGCATCATCCAGGTTGTCAATGGTTTTATTGCATGCGATCTTCAGCTTTTCCATATCTCCTTTGTAATTACCTTTTACCCTTACCGTCAGATCCCGTTCGGCAACCTTTTGCAGAACATCATTGGTTTCCTTTATCGGTTCAACAACCGCATCCAGGGTCTTATTAAATCCATCGACCATATCTCTGTAGGTACCTTTAAATTTTTTAATATCTCCGCGCACAGTCAGATGTCCTTCCAATGCTTCAGTAGCAAGCATTATGGTTTCATCTGATACCATCTCCAGACTGTTTTTAAGTTGAGCAAGAGCTTTACCTGAGACCTGTAGTTTTGTGATCATCTTATTAAAGGCATTCCCAAGAATTCCTATCTCATCTTCTGAATTTACTGCGATCTCTTCTGCTTTTATTTCAACAGTTTTTGAAAGGTCACCATTTGATCCTGCGACCAACGCATCTGAAAGGCTTACCAGATCTTCTTCTGCTATTTTTCTGGCAGTATTGACAATTCTATTTACCGGACGGGTGATAGAAAGAGTAAGAAAAACACCAAGAGCTATTCCTACCATTGTGGCGATGATTACAAGAGTGATTAGCAGATAACGCATATTACTGTAAATATGTCTACTTTCATCAAACATTTCCTTGCCTCTTTCAGCCTTGTATATCGCAAGTTCTGACATGGCATTGTCTGCATCATCACTTTTTTTCTGTACCTCAATTAACTTATCCGTTACAGTATTATCTGCTTTTAATCCGTTCTGTTTTTTAATTGCACTAATCAAATCATATAGGCTTACTAAAAATTCTTCATATTCAGTTTTCACCTTCTGAATTATCATTTTCCCATTTTCATTAAAGGTGTTCTTTTCCACTTCCAACATTTCATCTTTAAGTACTTTAATATACTTTTCAATATCTCTTTCACATTTTTCACGTTCATTGATTGTACTTGCCAAAAACATGTTTAAAATTTCTTCTTCAATAAATAGCAGATTAACATTTGCCTCTTTAGCATGACTGACTCCAAGCAGATGTTGATTATACATCTTTTCTGTTAATTTGTTTATTCGTCCCATATTATTTATCCCCAGAACACCTATTATCAGGGTGATCATGGCTACAATCATAAAACCACCGATTAATTTAGGACCTAATTTTATTTTATTCAGCATAATGGTTTTCCTTTCACTCTAATTTTTTGCTTTCTGATGAGTGCAACTGTATTTGTTACACATTCTCCTTTTTCACATTACTTCCGGATTTTTACCATAGCACCTCGCTTTGTGGAAAGTGATACACCGTTCAGATTTCTTAACAATCGCATTTTTTCAAAATGTATACATCCACTTTCTACTGCATCCCATAACTCCTTCAGGTTGAATGGCCGTAACATGTAATAAAACACGTTCTTTGATCTTATAAGTTTTTCAAGTTCTCTGGTATTTTCTGATACCGATATTATAACCGCCGCATCGGGAGATATCATTCCCATTGCGGTAAACAGCTCGTTAATCTGCCTTATGTCGTTGTTGCGCATTTCATAAAAGACAACCGCCGGATCAAAACTTGTCATCAATTTTGCGGCAGCATGCACATCTTTGGTCAACTTTATCGAATAGGTTTTTCCAAAAATGCGATTCATCATTTCGCGGTCGAATTTTTCTGAATCAATTATTTCTACTGTGTTACATTAAACTGGGAAAATATATATTTACACAAACGAA
>CAYPMS010000251.1:0-2954 GCA_964411655.1 uncultured Fibrobacter sp. | reverse complement strand
TTTTTTTTTTTTTTTTTTTTTTTTTTTTTTTTTTTTTTTTTTTTTTTTTTTTTAATGGAATCTCCTTTCAGATTAAGCTGTATCGATTTCTGAAAAATTCTATCACAAATTGCATCAGCAAAGGTCGGGTAAGTTATACGTTTATTCCATGGTTGGACCGGATATTGGGTAGTTACGTGTCACCGGGCAAGATTAGATTACCCCATGAGATTTAACCAGATGGATTATTGGTTGTGCAATGCAAATCTATTTGACATTTAGAAATGGTTTTCTGGATGTCTTTAGCAGCGAGCGCTGTGGGTGATGGAACCGAGATTTCCATTACATTCTCTTCATCTTCTAGTATCTATAGGCTGAAGAGACCCCAAAAGTGGAATTTGGTGGCAAAGTCAGATTAGCAGTCATAACGACAATAGCGGTTTCTACTGCTGCCATAAATTCAGTCAGAAGGCATCCACCCTTACATTCGATTATGTATAATGCTGAAAATGCTCAACTCCAAAAAAAACGGCTCTGGATTTTCATCAGAGCCGTTTTTAGCGCTACGGGGAATCGAACCCCGGTTTGATGGCTGAGAACCACCCGTCCTGGGCCACTAGACGATAGCGCCATTATTTTCATTTATGGCTGGGGTGCAAGGATTTGAACCTCGATACCTGGAGCCAGAATCCAGAGTCCTGCCATTGGACGACACCCCAAAAAGAACCAAGAATATAATATCGCTGTCATTTGATCCGCAAGCCCAAAAATCCTTTATCTATCAAAATATTATTGGCAGGGGGGCTGTTACCTGCATGAATTTCTGCATATCATGAAAAATAATTTGTAAAAAACAACTGCTATAGACTCAGAGCGGATTAAAACACGAAACCAGGTGGCCTTCACCTCTATCCAGCAGAGGCGGAACATTCTCCATGCACTCCTGTTTTTTCCTTGGGCAGCGGGGATAAAATGAGCATCCCTTTTCTACAGGTGTGATCTCCCGTTCATCACGGCTAAAGCTTCCCTTTGCGGTTCTTCCAATTCCTGGCAGTGGTACGCTTTCCAAAAGCAGTCTGGTGTAAGGGTGCATGGGTGAATCGAAAAGTTGTGACTCGGTTCCACTTTCCGCTATTTTTCCCAGATACATGACTGCCAGTCTATCGGCAATGTGACGCACCAGTGCCAGATCATGTGATATGAAAAGAAGTGTCTGATTGTATGTTCTCTGAAGATCCTGAAGAAGGTTGATGATTTGCGCCTGAATGGAGACATCGAGGGCACTTACCGGTTCATCTGCAATGACAAGTTCAGGGCTGGTTGCCAGGGCTCTGGCAATACCGATTCTTTGTCTCTGTCCACCGGAAAACTCGTGCGGATAGCGGTTAAGATATTCGGCAGACAAGCCTACCTTGCTTACCATCTCGTGAACAAAAGCATCCCGTTTCTGTTTTGTATATAGACGATGAATAATCAGTGGCTCTTCAAGAATCTCCCTTACGGTCATACGCGGATTAAGAGAGCTGAAAGGATCCTGGAAAACCACCTGAACCAGTCTTCGCAGGTCACGTCGCTTGTCGGTTGAAAGCTCATCCCATTGCACCGGCTTGTCCCTATGTTTTCCAACGGCTAATGTTACCCTGCCAGAGGTTTTTTCCACTAATCCCAGAACCGCATGAGCTGTGGTGGTCTTACCGCATCCGGATTCTCCCACCAGTGCGAATATCTCGCCTTTTTTTATCTGAAATGAAACTCCGTCAACTGCCTTTACCTGTCCCGCTTCCTTGCTGAACACTCCCCTGCGTACAGGAAAGTAAACCTTCAGATTCTCGACAGTTACGATTGGGTTTTCAACTGATAGCAGGCTATTTGTCATACAGAAAACACCTCACCTGGTGGTTGTCACTTAAGGAATAGATACCAGGATGCTCATTTTTACAACGGTTGGCAGCGTATTTGCACCTGGGATGAAACGGACATCCACCGGGTATATTTCTAAGGGTAGGGACTTCTCCGGGAATTACTGCCAGACGTTCCTTTTTATTGCCGATCTGAGGAATGGTTTCGAGCAGACTTTGAGTATATGGGTGAGCAGGTTCTTTAAAGAGAACTCCTGTTGGTGCTTTCTCCATCACCTCTCCGGCATACATGACCAGAACATCATGAGCGATATCGCCAACGATACCCAGGTTATGGGTGATAAGAACCATGCTCATCGATTTGGTTTCCTGAAGGTGGTGTAAAAGATCCAGGATTCTGGCTTGCACGGTGACATCGAGTGCAGTTGTAGGTTCATCAGCAATCAGTAATTTGGGGGAACATGCAAGAGCCATGGCAATCATTACCCGCTGGCGCATGCCACCGCTTAACTGATGCGGGTAGTTGGAAGCGATCCGTTCGGGATCGGTTATGCCCACTTCCGAAAGTATCATGGAGATCAGTTTATCTGCATCTTTTGAAGCACAGACACGGTGCTGAAGAAGAATTTCTTTTATCTGATAACCACAGGTGAAAACAGGGTTCAGTGAGGTCATGGGGTCCTGAAAAATCATGGAGATTTTTCCCCCTCTGATCTGGCGCATCTCTTTTTCGGATAATTTAAGCAGGTTTCGCTCTTCGAAGATTATTTCTCCTTTTTCGATTATCGCTGGCGGTGATGGGATTAGCCGCATCAGTGACAGCGCAGTCATCGTTTTACCGCAGCCGGATTCACCCACGATCCCCAGAGTAGATTTCTGCTGGATCTCAAATGAAACTCCTCTTACTGCTTTGGACTGGTAATCCTGAAGACGAAAGGAGACATGAAGATCATTACATGATAAACAGGTGGCCAGTGTGTTCTCCTTATTGAAAACGGTTATAGGGTAAAAATAATTTTACTTTCAGCCTGATGCGGGACTAAATACTAAATACGAAGATGTAATAATAATCAGTAGTGTCCGGTTAATTTAACAAAAGATCAAGGCCACCAAACC
>CAYPMS010000250.1:0-2981 GCA_964411655.1 uncultured Fibrobacter sp. | reverse complement strand
AACGGAAGTGACAAAGCGGTAAAATAAAAACGGTGCTATTGCACCGGATACCTTACGCTTTAAAGAACGAATGTGACAACGTGATAAGGTCAAACCGCGTGAATGGCTTAGCGCTCAATTCCGATCTTGCATCGGGATGCATATGCGCCGCGTTCAACTGCGGATTTTAGTTTAAAAATTGGTCGTTAAGGGTTCCGGGCGAACTTCGGATTCAGGTTTTTGGGGAAAAATGCCTTTGAGCTATTCCCTGATGACTTATTATACTTCCGGAGTGTTTCTTTGGAGTTTTGCGATCTTCTGGATCGTTTTTCAGAACAAAAACGGTGCTGTTAAGTGCCTGGAGATATAACTATAACGATTTAAATGTGGGTATTATGCTGACACAGCAGGTTTGGTATGAAAATCAGAGAGGCCTGCATCTGATGGCAGACGCAGGTTCTTGTTTTACTTTTTACATCATCGATTTTATTGCATTTGCAATGATTTCGATACCTTTTTCAATTTTCTCTTCATCAGTATAGGAAAAAGCCAGTCTGAATGAGTTATTTCTGGTTCCCATTGGGTCAAATGCATTTCCAATGACAAAGGCAGCACCGGTTTCTATGGCCTTCATCAGCACTTTAGAAGAATCCATATTTTTGGGCATAGTTACCCATATATAGAAACCGCCTTTGGGTTTTGTCCAGGTGACATTTTCCGGCATATATTTTCCCAGGGCATCAAGCATAAGTGCAGCGCGTCTGGCATAGACTTTTCTTACCGATTCGACATAGGGCTTCATTTTGCCTCTTTTGAGGTATTCACAAGCCAGCACCTGATTAAAGGTGGATGTGCATGCATCGGAGGATTGTTTAGCAAGTTCACATTTCTCAATTATCTCTTTTGGGCCAAGGAGCCATCCCAGGCGTAATCCAGGGCCGAGAATCTTGGCAAAAGTACCTACATAACAGATTGGCACTGGCTGTTTGGCTGAAGCTTTTATGGGAACGGTTAACGGTTTATCTTCATCGTTAAAATACAGTTCACTATAGGGATCATCCTCCAGAAGGCAAAGATTTCTGCCTTCCAGGAGTTCTAAAAGAGCTTGTTTACGTTCTGCACTGTAGATTATTCCTGCTGGATTATGGAAGCAGGGATTGAGATAAAGGATTTTTATCTGAGAGGCCCTTGAGTCCAGTACGTTGCGGAGTTCTTCCAGGTTGATACCTTCGTTATCTATGGGTATGCCATAAAGGTTTGCACCATAGGACAGGAAAGCTGCGAGCGCACCAATGAAACTTGGGTATTCGGTTATAACCAGATCACCCGGATCGACTAAGACCTTGGTGAGAAGATTTATAGCTTGCTGACCGCCGGTGGTAATCAGAAGACCCTGGTTTTCCAGTGAAATACCTCTGGATTGCAAATATTCTCTCAATAATGAGAGTAATGGGGGGTACCCTGATGTGGGACCATATTGCATGGCAATCTGCTTTGCAGAAAGAGATAAATCGGCATATAGTTCATCGATAACGTCGACTGGGAAAAGGGAGTTGGCTGGCATCCCTCCTGCAAAGGAGATAATTTTTGGATCTGCCGCCAGGCCCATTAAGCGGCGAATCTCTGATGAGCGCATGCTTTTTGCACTTGCAGAAAACTCGACCATATTGATTCCTTTCAAAAAAGAAAACAGACTATAAAAACGGGACTGTTAAAAATAGTTCAAAATAAGCAGGTTTGAAAGGTTGTTTTCAATGTCGGTGAGATTGTATTTCCTTTTAGATGGTTTGGGTTAAATTATTTTTCCGTAGATAAAAAAGGTGTCCCCCAGGCAGAATTGGAACATTGAAGTTATGAAAATTAAGAATGTTTACAGAATTGCTGCTTTCACGGTCAGGGATGAACTCCACAGCCGAAGCTTTTTTCTGCTTGCAGCAATTTCTGTGCTTTTTGTACTGATGATTCGGGGTTGCTTTAATGCGGATATGGTGGTTAATGACCAGAAACTGGATTCTTTGACCATAGGCTGGACGGCATCGATGGCTGCTTTTCACGTAATCTCTGCTGCAGGTGTTCTGATTGGAATTTTACTGGCAATGAGAGTCTTTCATCGGGACAAAGATAATGGAATGACTGTGGCTATACTCTCAAAACCGATAAAAAGAATAGAGTACATTGCAGGTAAGATTTTTGGTGTATGGATTCTTTCTTATGCCCTGGTTTTTCTGCTTCACCTGACGGTATATCTGATAATGTTTTATAAAACCGGTGGGCGGATAAACTGGTTTATTCCAGCTTCTTTTCTGATTTCTCTTAATGTGCTTTTCAGTGTGATTACGGTGTTGCTTTTTTCTCTTTTAATGCCTGATATTATAGCAGCTTTATCTGCAATGGCAATAGCTGTGGTCAGCTACATCTCCGATTCGATTTTTGCTGCATCCAAAACTGAGTTTGTGAAATCTCTTATGGAGCAGATTCAACAGAGTGAACTATCTGTTGCCTTGTGGAGAATAATCTGGCCAAAAATCGCTGCGCTACAGTTTTTTGCTACTTCATTAATTAAAGATGAAACTTTTTATGTGCTTGGCCCTCTTCATCCGGTATTTAACATTTTAATTTTCTGTGTAATTGCTTTCTGTCTTCTTTATTGGAGATATTCCAGGGAAGAGATCAGGTAAAAGCAACGACTAAACGCCCCCTAAATTCCGCAGTTGATGTGGATGCAGATGCGTAAGATATTGAGATGAATAAGCCTTGAACGCGGTGCAGACTTTATCAACAAAGCGATAAAATAAAAACGGTGCTATTGCACCGGATACCTTACGCTTAGAGAACGGAAGTGACAAAGCGGTAAAATAAAAACGGTGCTATTGCACCGGATACCATACGCTTAAAGAACGGAAGTGACAAAGCGGTAAAAAAAAACGGTGCACTGCACCGGATACCATACGCTTAGAGAACGGAAGTGACAAAGCGGTAAAATAAAAACGGTGCTATTGCAC
>CAYPMS010000249.1:0-2995 GCA_964411655.1 uncultured Fibrobacter sp. | reverse complement strand
TCAAAGGTATAAATACGACTCTGGGGAACGGGCCTCATTCAGGACTGCAGGCAATAGCTTTCGCTTTTGACAATATGAAACTTGGAAGATCAAAATACATGGTTGCAGGTGCAGCAGATGAAATAGACAAACAGACCTTCTATAACTATGATCTTCTTGGGCATTTATATACTGGAGAAAGGGAGAGAGAGTACAAATACAGACCTGATGAAACCAAAAGAAAAGTTCTTGGTGAAGGAGCTGCTATGTTTCTGATGGAAACTCTCTCCGATGCCAAAGAAAGAAACGCTCCTGTTTTCGGGGAAATCCTTGGATATGCTCTATCAATTGATCCAAGCCCCTTTGGTGTCCAGTGCCTGAATCCACAACAGCTGGAAATCACCATGAAAAAAGCCTTGAAACGCTCTGAACTGTCTTATGAGGAAATCGACATGGTGGTCTGGGCTCCACAGGGAAATGTTCAGGATAACAAAGTGCTCAGTATCTATGAAAAATATTTTAATGGTAAACCGCTTATTACTAACACCTTCAATACTGGTTACATAGAAAGCTCTTCTGTTGTCTCTTCTTTAGGTTGTGTACTGTACTGCCTTAAGGAAGGGTTGCCTTTGTGGCCACAAGCAACAGGAATACAGAACATAGACAGCCTGGAAGTAAATCGTGAAATAAACAATATACTGGCCCTGTCTTCTACAGATCTTGGATATAATTACTCTTTAATATTGAATAGAAAACCAATTGAATAACCTGAATAATGAGGAGGGCAAATGAATGTTGAGAGAGAAGAGAAGATAAAAACTCGAAAAGAAATTCTTCAGAAACTAAAAGAGGAGATGATAAAAAGGCTGGATCTTCCATACAAACCAGATGATATTCATGAGGACATTTCACTTCTGGGAGCAGGATTGGGTCTGGACTCGCTCGATGCAATTGAAATTGTAATGATTGTAGAAAGCTGCTTCAATGTAAGAATTGCAGATGGGAACACATCGCCTCTCAGGTCTCTTAACACCATAACAGATTACATCATTGCGCAAAAGGGGTTATAAGATGAGGGAATTGTTACTAAAGAATAAGTTTATGGCAAATGGGATCTCTTTTAAGGAGAGATACGGTATCAGTATTCCATTTTCCTCAGGTAACATTGAAAATGAATACAATTCTGTCAGGAATACGGCTGGATTATCCGACTTTTCTTTTTTGCAGAAGTACACAATACCAGAAGACAGGGGCATTGACTTCCTTAATAATATTTTTGCCGGTAATGTAGAGAATCTGAGATTCGGAAGAGTTTTACACACGTTCATGGCCGATGAAAATGGCAATATCGTCGCAGATTGTTACATCGCCAATAACGACGAGGAGTTCCTGATTCTGTGTGAATCAATAATTGATGATGCTCAGCTTGATAAGATTCTTTTCGAGGATAATAATGGTGCAGATTTTGGCCTGAAAAATGTCACTAATGACTTTGTCGTGCTCAGTATCGACGGAAGTAATGCCTGGAAAAGCGTAAAGGATATTTTCGGAGTCAGTATTCTCGGGCTTCCGTATCTGTCAATAGAGGACTTCCAGTATGATGAAGATAAAATTAATGTGATCAGAGCCGGCAAAACAGGTGAATTCGGTTATTATATCATAGCTGCCAACAACGTGGCAGAAAAGCTCTTTGATACGGCTTTGGAGAAAGTAAAACAGGTCGGTGGAGCAGTCTGCGGACTTGACGTCCATAACATTTTAAGGCTGGATGGAAGATTTTTTAATATTTTCAGCGAAGGTGCAGTTGTCAGGAATCCTCTTTCTCTCGGACTTCAATGGATGATTGATCTTGAAAACATGAATTTCGTCGGAGGTCAGAGTCTTCAAAATCAGAGAGAAGCTGGTATCCGCAATAAAATTACCGGTATGGTAATAGCAAAAGAACATGGAAATGTGGCCACTGGTGATAAGATTTGCGATGAGAACGGGGAAATCGGATATGTTGTGTCAGCCAAACATTCTTATGTACTGGACAAAACAATAGCCCTTGGGTTGCTGCCATTCGAAATGGCTTATTCTGGTTTGAAATTTTATCTGAGAACCCCTGATGGTCCTGAAGTCAATACGATCTCCATGCCACCATTTACACCTAAATCATTGAACATGAAACTTGATTAATCCTGTATTAGGAGATTAATTTTGGGGGAATTATGGATTTAAAAGACAAGGTTGCTATTGTAACAGGCGGTTCCCGTGGAATAGGGAAAAAAACTGTAGAACTGTTTTCTGCTGTGGGAGCTCGTGTGTATTTCACCTACAACAGAAGACAAGAGGAAGCTGCAGAAATTGCCGAAAGAACCGGGTCGGTTGCAATTCAATGTTGTCAGACAGACAGAGACTGCATTCTGAATATCGTTAATTCAACTTTCGATAAAGAGAAAAAAATCGATATTCTTGTAAATAATGCCGGAATTACCGATGATCAATTTTTTGCAATTGCTGACATTACGCAATGGTATAAAGTACTTGAGGTAAACCTCAATGGTACTGTCTACTGGTCTAAATCGGTCTGCAAACCCATGATTCTCAGTGGAGGCGGTTCCATAATAAATGTGGCCTCGGTATCAGGTCTGGTTGGAATTCCTGGACAAACCAATTACTCTACATCTAAGGGTGCCATTCTTGCTTTTACCAGATCTCTGGCAGCGGAATTGGCATCCAAGAATGTGAGAGTAAATTCTGTTGTTCCAGGGTTCATAGAAACCGATATGACTGGAAAAATGCCCAGGGACATTAAGAAGCAGAATTTAGGAAAGATAGCGCTCAAAAGATTCGGTAAACCCGAAGAAGTCGCAAAAGTCATTGCCTTTCTTGCTTCCGATGATTCCTCCTATATTACCGGTCAAAAGATAGTTGTTGATGGCGGACTTACCGCCACTTCAATTTTCTGAAATTTTCTTTGTCAAAACTTCTCTTTCCGGCTACCGCAAAGGCAGCCGGAATTACATGATTCCCC
>CAYPMS010000248.1:0-3032 GCA_964411655.1 uncultured Fibrobacter sp. | reverse complement strand
CTCAGTCTGACAATGGAGTCCAGCAGAGTAACTGTGGGTTTTGGCAAGAAGCCAAAAAACATAGCAACTAATCCGAATCCGGATAAACTCAAAGAACTGCTTGCCAGAAATGGGATTCCCGAAAAACTGATCCATTTGCTTAAGGAAATTTTATGGTTTGATTCGCTGAACCAGGAGCAGGTTGAAAAAATCATTAAGAGAGAACTCGATACACTTGTTAATCAACCCTGGGTATCTGGGATGAATATTATTCCCACCGGGGAACTGGTTAAAAAACTTACAACCGATTATTTCGAACAACCTGCATTATCACGGAATCTGAAATCATTTATAAACAAGGGATTGTTTGAAATCAGGGTTTGACCCGGAATAAGGAGGGAAAAAGGCGGAATCCACAGGTCTTTGTTCAGCAAAATCCCCCTATTAAGGGGGGTTACGGCAATTTGTGGGAGAACAGTAAAAGGGATTTCTAAAAAATGATTGATGAAACAAGTATTGAAAAATTCAACCGTCTTGGGAATTCCATTATTTATGTGGCACTCCTCAACGATGAGGAAAAATTGGCTTTTTACGAGCAGGTAATACGTAAACAGCCAGTCTTTGCTTATGAAATCATTCTGCTGAATCATTTGAAAGTCTCATACGAAAAAATTGAATATGTGATCGATTTTTTGCTTATACTGTACGATTTCTTTACCGACAGAGGTTCGATAGAGTTACCGACGATTACCAGTGAAACAGTTAAAGCGATAAAGTCCAATCTGATCGCATTTGCCGGATTACTGGAAAAAGAAGACCCCCAAGAAAGTCAGTATCTTTTTGAAAAGAGTTTTTTTGCCTATCCTCAGGCCGAAGCAATGCGATTCTACATCGGTTTTTTTAAATCAAACGGTCTCATCGGTGGAAATTCGATTGATGATGATTACTGCTTGACCTGCGCCATAATCATACTGGATTGTTTTATGAGGACAATCAAGAAGATGGAAGAGATGGAAAAATCTGAAACCTGAAAATGGTTGACCAGAAATGTAATTCAGATTTCAGATCTCAGATTTCAGATTTAGGATTTCGGATTTATGATTTGTGCACCATTACTCAATTACTTCTCCATGCAAAAATAAACTCCATTCACCAGGTTACCTTTCGTATTATTCAATCTGGAAAATGTACCTGCACTGTAAGTTCCCAATTTCTTACCTGAAATTGAATAAACCATTACATTTGTCCGGTTTTGCATCTGTTTCATGAGCTCATCTGAAATTGAAATTTTGTTATCAATCATAATAAGAGCCTTTTTCTTTATCTTTGCCGGTCTGATGAGCTGTTTGGGAAGATGCTTGCGTATTTTTGAGTCATTCACATAACTGCGGTATTTCTCCCACATCTGATTAACAAATGGATCCCAGGACTGTCCCTGTCGCTGAAAGTTGGCAGAAAAGGTAAGATTGGCAGTTTTTCCTGCGTTATCAAGCACTTTTACATGCTCTGAATCATCTTCGGTCATCCAGCGGTCCACATAATCGAAAAAAGCATCATGATTCCATAACTCTTTAGCACCCATCAATCTGGCAGCTAAAGCCTCACTAACCCAGGCAATACTTGTACAGCAGCGTCTGTAACTCTCACCTATATACCAATCTGCACTTTCAAAAGTACTCTCCCATAATGTCGGATGCAGGTGCTCATAGGGTCCCCAACTTGGCTTTGAACTAACCGGTTTTCCATCCCAGAACCCCTGATGACCTGCATATACCACCTTTGCACCGGTCCAGCATGAATCATAAGCGGTATGCATATCTTCACCGAATTTAACATTTGGAAATGTAACGGTTGGTTGCGCCATCTCCTTATCACCAAGCAAAATTCCAGAAAAAATTATTGGCCATTTTCTACCGCTTCCATGTCCTCCGTGAGCTGGCCAACCGATATGGCCATTACGAACCATTCCCCATAAATCTATACCATACTGAACCAGTCCAATCATCAACTGCTCTTTAGTTTCTTTTGGATAATCCAGTATAAGCAGTAAAGATGCCATCCCTACTGCTCTTGCGATTTCACGACCGTAATCAGGCATATATGCAACTGGTGCATCAAATAAAAACTGGCATATGTCTACCCAGGGTCTTCTAAAGTGTTCAGCAAATATTGCAATGTCGGGTGTATTTTTTACTTTCTCCAGTTTTGGCAGCAGTTCATAATTAATATCACCATAGTAATATATCTTTCGACTTGAATCGCAATAAGACGGTCTGAACGCATCGGCTGGTACAGGCTTTTCCAAACAGGTTAAAATCGAGATGCTATAAACCGGACTGGTAGCCCTGTCGCTCTGCCCTTCCCTGAGCCATCTTTCCAGTTTACGGTGTTCATTTTCGCTTACACTTATCGATGAGAGGAGCATATCTCCGGGATTGAGCTCGATCGGCGGATATTTTCTCAGTTCCTCTCTGAATCGGTTCCCATCGACTCTGTCATCATATCCACTGATCTGCTTGAAAGTCGGATTTACAACTGAACCATTACGGTTATTTTGGGGTGCCGGTGTTATGGACACGACTGTCACTTTTCCAATAACATAGTAATCTCCGGTAACAAATTGACCGCAGCTTACCGGGTTACTGAATCTCCAGGTTACGCCATCTTTGGTTATACTGTCTACCATACTCAAACCATCGTTTGCATCGATGACTATAGGAACAATCAAGCAGATCGCTATCGAGAAAAGTTGCCGGGTAAACAAATTTTTCATAATTGACCTCTCTTCTGCTTTTTTACATTTGGATTCAGGATCAAAGAGATGGAAATTCTATAACATAGTATAACATTTCTTTAGTGTTCCGATAAATTTTACGATAAATTCCAAACAAATTCCAATATACAATACCAAAATTATAAACAGGAACTGGTGTAGGAATGGAAAATTCGAAATCCGAAATCCGAAACAAGAGTGGGAATGGAAAATTCGAAATCCGAAATCCGAAATTCGAAACAGGAATAGGAGTGGGTTTAGAATATTGGTATTCGGAAAT
>CAYPMS010000247.1:0-3098 GCA_964411655.1 uncultured Fibrobacter sp. | reverse complement strand
TTGATTTTAGCTGCCTCTCGATGCAATTGTTATTTCCCTTGTTTTGCAATTCTTTAAGCATTATTTTCTGTTTTTGATTTTATCATACAGGTGTTCCTCTTTAATGTGAATTTTATTTTTTGAAGAAAATTTAAAATACCACATTCACAGGTCATCTGGATGTTTTTTGTTTCTCTATACTAAAACGCCTCTATTTTTGTTAAAAATGCAGGTGTTAAAATCGATGTAAAGCAAAATGAGTGAACTTCCTAAAGCAGAAATGAGTTATAAAATGCTGAATATTAAGGGCTTTTTGCTTTAAAAAACATTCAAACCGACAGAATACAGCATATGGGATGGTAGTGAAGTTGAATAAATAGAATTATCTCCCATGTCTTGCTTTATTAACTTTAGAAATGATATACTTTAATTAAAGTAATTACCATATATTTTCGGGGACTATACTATGCAAAAGACGATTGTTCAGTACCGAATGAGCTGCCATTTAATGATATTTTTTTTGATTGTACTTCCGATACTTTCTTATGCAAAGATGTATTCTGATCATCCACGGCTTTTTATGCGTCCTCAAAACGTAGCAGATTTTAGACTGAACTGTAAAACTGGTTATGCTCAGGATGTATATAATGATCTCAAAACTTATGTCGATCAGTGTATGAAAAACGGATGGGGTTCTGGATGGACAAACATGAATTTAATGTGTATAACTGTTGTCGCTTTGGTAGAGAATACTGAACCATATATCAATGAAGCACATGTTAGAGCAAAAGAATTTATTAAAAGTATGCCAGATTGTAAGAATGCTGGTCAGATATTCGGGTTGGCAATTGCCTCTTTAGCAATGTATTACGATTTACTATGGGAAAGCAATAGCTCGATGCGACAGGCAGTTGCAGATAAACTGCACGATTGTTTCATAACTGAAGGTACAGGATCGAATGATTCTCACTATGGAAATCACTACTTTGATTCAATTGAACGGTCAACGTGGTTTGCGCTAACTTGCAGGGGCGACGGGTATTATGATGCAGATGCGGAAAAAGCATATCAGATATTTCTAGACAGATGGGTTAGAGATGGAAGCCTGAAAAGTATTATTAAACAGGTTGGCGGGACTAATGGATGTATATATGAAGGATCTTACTATTTTATTCAAAACTGGCTTCCATGCTTATCAGTAATGCTTGCGGCGTATGAAACATCACATGATGATGTTCCAGCCGATTTTGTCAAAGAAAATTATTCAATGATCTATTATGCACCTACATTTTAGACACATGCAAAACGTCCTTGGGATCGGGCGCTTGATCAATCGGGAGATATGTATGCTACTTGGCATATAGCTGGATGGATGGGAAAAGCGATTTGTCAAAAATGGGGCGGTTCTATGGCTCATTACCTGATGACACAAGTTGGGAACACTATTGATCAGGATGCACAATGGGGTAATCCATCAAGCAACAGCTATCGAAACGGCCCTCGTTCTCTTTATGTTTTATATCATCAGAATGTATCAAATCCAAACTGGAATGATGTACCGCTTGCTTATAATTGCACTGCTGAAAATGGGATTGTTGCATATATGCGGTCATCCTGGAATGATGCTACAGCAACCTGGGCATCTTTTGAGGCTACTGATGAAATCGGAGGGCATAAGGGTGCAACTCAAGGACATTTTCAAATTGGAAAGTACGCAATATTAGCTTCAAAATCAGGTTCATACTGTCTTTTCGAGGATGAGCATCATTATGAATATAGCTTTAGAACGTATGCAGCCAATTGTGTAACGGTTTATCGTCCTGATGAAGTATTTAAAAACGGCCCTTACATTCTTCACAACGACGGTGGACAAAATTTTGCAGGTACTTTTTGGGCGGATAGGTTTACAACAGATTCAGCGGTGATGCCTGATCTTTCAAAGGATATACGGTTTAAGAACGAAGCTGATTATACCTATAGCTCGGCAGATATTACAAAAGCATATTCACTTAATCCCCAGAAGAAATTGTCTTCGTACACGAGGCAATTTGTCTATTTTAGGCCAGATTACTTTTTTGTGATTGACAGAATAGAGGCATTGGATGGTCAGTATGAAAAAAAGTGGATTATTCATACTCCAAACGAGCCTAACATTTCGGGGCTTAACGTCTCAGCTGATAATGGTAATGGACGTCTTTTTATTAAAACAATTCTTCCTAAAGATGCTATAATAAAAAAAATTGGCGGTGAAAGTACAGGGTATTATTATAACAGCTATAGCAATACTAATTATTTACCAACTTGTGAAAAGGAAGAATCTCGTACCTGGAGAACAGAAGTAACGGCTCCTTTGGGAAATACCTATGATATATTTTTTCATGCTCTTCAGGCAACTTCCACGATTAATAATCAGCCTGCCCAATGTGTTGAGGTAACAAACATTCAAAATGGTTTTAATGGTGGGCATTTTAAAACTCCTTCGGATCCACGAGTAGTTATATTTTCAAGTACAAATAAGCGTCATAGATCTGTAGAATTTACACCACAGCAAAACGAGTGGACTGGTTTGGCAGGTATTCTTGTAACAGATCTTGACGCAGGTATTTATAGTGTACAAAAGGATTCCAATATACTATCACAGTATTCTTCTGTTGTTGTCGACTCAAATGGAGTCCTATTTTTTAAAGATAATTCTTTTGGACATTATCAGATCCGTTTGATTTCTGAATATAGTTCTGCCACCGTTAAACGTAAAAACACAAAAAAAGAGTTGAAAAGTATTAAATTCAAAACACGAAAAATAAAAAATGTAAATGCAATTTCTGTGGAACTACCTCAAGGTTACGATTACAAAAATATTAAATTTCAACTTTTTGATATGACAGGTAAAAAGATATTTACTACCAGAAAGGACCATTTTACAAATAAAGGGGGTGAAATACTTTTTGTCCTATATGGAAATAAATTTTTGAATGCGAATAGGATTTACATTGCGCAATGTATTTTTTCGTCTACAGAAGCAGTTTCAGCATTTGTTCGATTATGTAATTGATTTATTATGCGAACTCAGTAGTGTCCGGTTAATTTAACAAAAGATCAAGGCCACCAAACCTATATTT
>CAYPMS010000246.1:0-3104 GCA_964411655.1 uncultured Fibrobacter sp. | reverse complement strand
TGCAACAAGAGTCTTGCTTTCCTTTACACATCTTTTTATGAGGATATCGACTTCAGGATCTTCAGCCTTTACCGGAGATTCTCCCCTGTTGAGCATGGGAATCTTCCAGTAGCTTCGTGGACTTGGTCTTTGACATCCTATAACAAACTTCGAGTTTTTTCCATTTTTGTCTCTGGTATCTGCAACGATTGCAGCCATTACCGCACCAACAAAACCGACTCCCATAACCACTACAATCTCTTTCCCTTCGTCTCTGGCTTTCCCTACCAATACCTGAAGGCGTTCATATTCCTTCTGGTAATCTGATTTTTGAGGAATAGGAAATTTTTCACCTGAAGGATTTACAGAATACCAGACTTCATCTGACATGGATACGCACCTTTAGTGTTATCCTTTATTATATAAATGATTTAAAAATCCGAGACTTGATCATAAATTAGCTTATACCAATATTTTGCTGCATATTTGACTTTTTTTATGCACAGGTGTTTCCTTTCTGGCAGAATATTCAGTTCTTATAAAGGATGCAGCTTCCACAAGTAAGGAATTCCAGCCAGTTGTTGTATTCAGAATTTCTATAAAGAACTATGCAGAATATTTATAAAGGATTTCCCCACATAAACGCAGCATAAAAACAGGCAAATTCTGAAAAATCTTGTTATGTAAACCATGTACATTTGGAGATTCAAATCTTTTCTTACCAGTTGAAACTTCATATACGTGATCCAAAAGCGTAACTCTTAAAGCGCCAAACCCCTCTTTAAATCGGCACAGCCCTTCATGGAAGCTTTCCGTTTTTCCAAAAGAGAGAACGCTGTAACCTTTTTGGGCATACCTTCTGATCGCTTCCCACATCAAGAGATCATTTGATCTCATTTTCTGAAGACTTTTATCTGAGGCTCCAAATTTATAAAGCACTTCCTTTTTGCAAAACAGAAAGAGTGCGCCGGCGATTATCGTTTTTCCGGAGCTTGCCAGAGCTACTTCCCCGACCCCATTTGCAATTATGTTCTTATAAATATTATCAAAAAAACTGACCGGTTGAGGGGGAAGACCATGTCGCTTTCTGGTTATACAATGCAATCTGTAGTACTCCATTACAGATGTATTATCATTATGGAAAGCAATTGCAATATCTTCTCTTTGTGCTTTCTTTATATTGCGCTGTTTTGAAGAGGATAAGTTTTTCCAAAGTTTTTTTTCATCATTAATTAATTCCAGCCGGTGTCCGTAATAACTGTGCGATGGTTCACCCGAGGGTTTAAATTTGTTAACTCCAAGAAGCTCAAGACGATTTAATTTTTCATCTCTGGATATAGACAAAAGTCTGTCCACCAGCTCATCATGATTACTTTCTTTGCAGTCAATATCGCAACCATCAGAAAAAGGAAGTGCTACCGCTTTTTTTTTCCCGCTCAGAGTTTTCACTATGAGCATGGGTATCGTGCCCCCATTATTACCGGTTAACATGAAACAAAGAGGTTTAAAGTTATATGTTTGAACAAGAGTTTTGATCCAACAAGACAGATGAAAAAACTGGGGAGAAGAGCTGTTAAAAACAGCTTCGTCCCACTGAGGAGAAATTAAGGGATTAAGTTGGATCAGATTATTCATTTAATTGCATATTATGGTTAAGATAATTCTAAATCACAATTTTAAATTACAAATCACAAATCTTAGATCCTAAATAAATTACAATTTACAATTTTTAAATTCCAAACAGGATTATGAGTTACTGATTTCCTTAAGGGTCTTATCAGATTTGGTATTTGTTCCGTTTCTTGTTTGGATTTTGTTTATTGATTTTTGGGAATTTGCCTGAGATTTAATGCTTGGATTTTAAATTTTTCTCTCTTAATCCGGTGTAATGCTGAAACAAACAGCCATCCCGTTCCTCCTAACTCCAGTATCCAGTTCATGCGAACTCCGGCTGGACCATTTTTTAAAAAACAATCCACATGATGAAAAGATGCGGCTCTGATTACAATAAAAGAAACCAGTAAAACAACACCTGTAAGAGGGAAAAGAAACCTGCGCCAATTTTTTCGCAACATCCACCATAAAAAGAGAATGAATGATAAAGACATGCAAAAAAATGCTACTACAAATACAAACTGAACCGGCCGCCTTTTGTTGTACCATCCCTGTTTTTTTGCAATCACTCTTCCAATTGCGGTAAAGAGAGACTGGAGATCCAGTTGTTTGTTTATGCCAAGAAGAAACAGAAAAATGGCAAGTAAACCCCAGAATCGAAAGTCAGTCTTTACAAGACGGCATTTGTATGCAGTTATAAAAGCAAATGCAGATGTCAGAAAATAAAAAAACACGGTGACCCATCCCATAGGGGTAGGATCACCGATTGAAGGAATCCAGTTTAACATAATATTTTAAGAAAACTCAAAAACTGCAACGTGATCCGCTCTCCTTCGATACAATCCTCGAGGACTCAGATCTTCTCAGGATGAACGCAACAGTTGCTCATTTCACTTTACTTAAATCAGTTTAAGCTCATACTGAGCATTTACAGTTCTTACGAAGCAGAGTCAAAGCCCTATAAGTCATGATTATTTCCGTTTGGTTCTCAGCTCCTCAATCTGGTCACTTGAAAGCTCTGTTAATTCCATTATTATCTCTACCTTCATTCCTTTTCGTAGCATCTTCTGTGCGATTTCAAATCTATCCTTCAATTTACCTTCTTTTATTCCTTCTTTTCTGCCTTCAGCTCGTCCTTTTTCCAACCCTATCTGCATACCTTCTTCACGAAAAGAATCTGCAACTGTTTCCATGATTGAAACTCCATCTCTGTGTTCCCGCCTTATAAGATCCAGAAACTCGTTTCTCTCGTTTTTTGGTATTACCGCGCCGATATAAATCAATACTTCAGATAAATATTGGTTCTCCCTTGATCCCAGATCTGAAAATGGTCTGATAATTCCCGGAAGTTTAGTAAAAATTCTCGGATCTCTGGAATATTTTAAAGCTAAAAGAAACGCCTTCTGTTCTACTGATTTCCCGCATTTTTCATCATCCAGTATACTAAGGTCTATTATTTCTGATTCAAAGTCTGGGACATACTTTTCTGTTCCATTAATGATTGCGAATAA
>CAYPMS010000245.1:0-3149 GCA_964411655.1 uncultured Fibrobacter sp. | reverse complement strand
CCGGTTTGTCTGCCTTCTATTCAGGAACAGTTGCTGCAGCAAGGGAAGGCGCATTTTGGAATATATCCAGTTTTGCTTTTTCTATCTGTGCAGAAGCAATGAAATATGCTGAAGATTATGTCAGACTTGTTCCAAAATTAATTGAAGATATTCTGTCCACTAAAATTAACATACCATCTAATGATAAGAGAATATACTATAACATTAATTTCCCCTGCTGCAGAGTGGAAGAAGTTAAAGGTACAAAAATTACCTGTCAAAGTCTGGCCTATTTTGATGACCGTTATGAAAAAATCGAGGTACAAACTCATAAAACCGGTGAGGGTTTTATGATTTATGGGGAAAAAAAAGACATCGAAACATCAGACGGATTTGATTCCAGAGCCCTTATGAATAATCATATAACCATTACACCACTGTTTTTTGATGCAACAGCATATAACGCTATTGCCAGTCTTCGCTGGCTGGAAGAAAATTACACGAAAAGGTGATTTATAAATGAACGAAACCGAAAAAATCAGTAGTGTCTTGTTAGAGGAGGAAATGCAGAAATCATACCTGGATTATTCCATGAGTATGATTACCTCACGTGCATTGCCTGATGTAAGAGATGGCCTTAAACCAGTACATCGCAGGGTACTTTTTGGTATGGAGGAATTAGGGCTTCAACATAATAAAGCTCCCAAAAAGTGCGCCCGCGTAGTAGGTGATGTTATAGGAAAATATCACCCTCATGGTGATGCAGCAGTTTATGATTCACTGGTACGTATGGCCCAGGATTTTTCTATGCGTTATCCTATGGTTAATGGACAGGGAAACTTCGGATCCATAGATGGTGATCCTCCAGCAGCAATGCGTTATACCGAATGTAGAATGACTGCGCTTGCAGAAGAGATGATGGCAGACCTTGACAAAGATACTGTTGATTTTGTTCCTAACTACGATGATTCTTTAAAAGAACCATCTGTAATGCCATCCAAGTTTCCTTTTCTTTTAGTAAATGGTACTACCGGTATAGCAGTGGGAATGGCTACAAATATGGCGCCCCACAACCTGAGCGAAGTGGTGAACGCAATTGTAGCTGTAATCGATAACAGTGAAATAACCGTTGATGAACTTTTCAGAATTATTCCAGGTCCGGACTTTCCAACAGGAGGGGTGATCTATGGAAGAAGCGGTATACTTGAGGCATACAGAACCGGTAAGGGTAAGGTTATTGTCAGAGCAAAAGCTGAAGTAATTAAACTTGCTAATGACAGAGAAGAAATAGTAATTACTGAAATTCCTTACATGGTAAATAAATCAGCTCTTCTGGAAAAAATTGCAGATCTGGTTCGTCAGAAAACCATTGAAGGTATTTCATTTATCAGAGACGAATCTGACCGCAGTGGAATGCGCATTGTAATTGGAATAAAGAAAGATGATTTTGGTGATGTAGTTCTTAATCAGTTGTTCAAATTTACCATGATGCAGACAACCTTTGGTATTAATAATCTTGCCCTGGTGAATCTGCAGCCCAGGTTGTTAAGTCTAAAGGAAATAATCACTCATTTCATAGATCATCGTCATGAAGTTGTTGTCAGGAGAACATCTTTCGATCTGAAAAAAGCCCAGGAAAGAGCTCATATCCTTGAGGGGCTGAAAATAGCTTTGGATAATATAGATGAAATTGTTTCCATGATTAAGAATTCAGTTTCGCCTGAAGATGCTCAGAGTAAACTACAAGCCAGATTTCAATTTACCGAGATTCAGGCAAAAGCAATTCTTGATATGAGACTGCAGCGGCTTACCGGTCTGGAAAGAGAAAAGATCGAAGCAGAATATCAGGAGCTGATGAAGCTTATAAAAGAGCTGACAGAAATTCTTGAAGACAAATCTAAGCGAATGCAGATTATAAAAGATGAGCTTATTGATATTAAAAATCGTTTTGGTGATCCCCGTCGCACAGAAATAGTCGATGCTACCAGTGATGTCGATATCGAGGATCTTATTGCGGAAGAAGACATGGTTATCACAATGACTCATGAGGGTTATATAAAAAGGACTCCAGTAAACACTTATAAAACACAAGGAAGAGGTGGTAAAGGTGTGAAAGGAATGGAATCCAAAGAAAATGACTTTATAACCACTCTCTTTGTAGCATCGACTCATGCCTATATTTTGTTTTTCACCAATACAGGAAGATGTTACTGGTTGAAAGTATATAAGATTCCGGAAGCTGGAAGGCAGTCACGGGGAAAAGCCTTGATTAATCTGGTTGATTTGAAACCGGGTGAAAAAATTGCCGCTTTCGTTCCGGTCAAGGAATTCAATGATGATCATTTTATTGTGATAGCAACATCCAACGGAGTTATCAACAAACAGCTGCTTTCTTCTTATTCAAATGTAAGACGTGATGGTATTAATGCTATAAATCTCGATGAAAATGACAGTGTTATTGAATGCAAACTTACCGATGGAGACAGTGATATCATTCTGGGTACAAGTTCGGGTCAGGCTGTCCGTTTTCATGAGAGTGCTGTGAGAGAGCTGGGAAGAAATACCAGAGGGGTAAAAGGAATTACCCTGAGAAATAACGATAAAGTAATAAGCATGATAACTGTAGATGAGCGTTATGACGTTTTGACTGTTACAGAAAATGGATACGGTAAAAGAACGCCAGTATCGGATTATCGAAAAACAAATCGAAGCGGTTCTGGAATTATCAACATAAAGGTGACAGAAAAAACCGGTCAGGTAGTCTCCTTAAAAGGAGTTTATGGAGATTACGATTTGATGCTGATTACCCGGTGTGGAATAATTATAAGAGTAGATGTTAACAAGATATCCACAATTGGTAGAAACACTCAGGGGGTTAAGCTTATCAGTCTTGATCCCAATGACAGGGTAATCGATATCGCCCTTTGTGAAAGAGATACTTCTGGTACTACCGATGAAAATGAGGATGCTATCCCGGAGGCGATTCCAGAGGGAATTGAATCTGATGAAGCGAAACAGAGTTTTGAGATTCCCGATGAAGATCAGGAGGAGTCAATAGATCAGGAATCGGATGATTCTTTGTCAGATGATTCAGAAGTTTAAGTTAATAGATTAGAACAAAAGAAAAATCCTCTGTGAAAACAGAGGATTTTTTTATTACATCTGGTTCT
>CAYPMS010000244.1:0-3169 GCA_964411655.1 uncultured Fibrobacter sp. | reverse complement strand
GCATTTTATTAGCTTTTCGATTGACATTAATCAAACTTAACCGGACACTACTGATAATAATATCAAATCGGGAAAATAGGAAATATTAAAACAATGTCTAATCAGAAATGATCTGAAAAAATATCTAAACGAGGAATCCGCCCCGAGCATTGCCTATGTGCTAAGAAAGTTCGCCCTTTCAGGGTTCAGATACATATAAAATTTGTATTTCGAATTTGGAAATCTGAAACTTTTAATGGGATTAGAAAATGTTGTTCAGTAGCTTGGAAAGGGAAGATTCGATAAACGATGCGATTTTCATTCCCTCGATATTTACTTGTTCAGATTCCCTCCAGCTTTTTCATAGCTTCAGCCACTTCCGGGCTGTCTCCTCCGGCTTTAACATATCGTTTATAGAACTCTTTGGCTTTTTTGTCATTGACCAGATTACTATAATAGATGTTTCCGATACAACGCAGGGCATCGATTGGCTGTCCTTTACCTTTTTTCAAGGCGGTCTGAAAGGCATCTATGGCTAAATCGAATTTATCTGCTTTCTGTAACTGTAAACCTAAAAGGTAATATAGTTGTGCATTGGATGGCTGATATTTAAGCCCTTTCTCGCATATGTGAATAGCTTCATTATACCTTCCTTCATCGGCTTTAATCTGAGCCATAAGCAGATGTACATCCTTATGCTCCGGGTATCTTTTATCTACTTCCAGGTAATACTGGTAAGCGGAATAAGAATCACCCATTCCTTTGAATGCGTTACCCAGATCGATCAGCAGTTGCATATTGAGAGTATCTGCTGCTGCGGCAGCAGAGAGCTCGATAATGGCTGAATCAATCATGTTCTTTTTCAGATAGACTCTTCCGAAACCTGAATGAACGAATGTGTTGTTAGGAGCAAGTCTTCTGGCGATATTATATGCCACGAAAGCAGCATCCATGTTGTTTTCGATTTCAAAAATCAGACCTTGTGCCAGTTGCATCCATGGAGTACCATCATTTTTAAACAGTGCAAGACTCTTTCGGGCGCTTTTGAAATCACCTATCTGACAATAGACTGCGATCAATTTATAGAGAGCTTCACTGAAGCCAGGGTTGCGATTAATGATGGTCTCGTAGAAGTCTTTGGCTTCCACAAATTTACCATCATAAGAGAGTGCATTACCCAGTTTGAAGGCACGCTGTTCACTGAATCCACCCTTTTCCCAGGCCTTGAAATAGTGTTGGGCGGCTTTTTTAAACTGGATTGCTTCCAGATAGATATCACCCATAGCTTCGATACACATTGCATTGGATGGTTCGATTTTGAGGGCTTCCTGAAAGGTCTGTAAAGCCAGATCCTGTTTATTATCATTTTTATAGACCATGCCGGCCCAATAGAGGATGCGGGGATCTTTGGGGCTTTTCCGCAGTGCGGCAGATATGTTATCCTGTGCACTTTTTTTGTCTCCCAACATTACAGATGAAAACGCGAGCATTGCCCTGTAATAAGAGTTATCAGGTTCACTTTCCAGAGCCATTTTGAATTCGAGGTCGGCATTCTTATAATCTTTTCGGTTAAGAAGCAGTGTTCCGTATTCGAAATGAGATATGCCATGAGCCGGATTTAACCGTATGGTGATGATAAGGTGTTCTTCCGCTTTCTCTAACTGCTGTAATGAAAGATAGTATCTGGAAAGCTGGTAATGTGTTTCCCAGTTATTGGGTGCAAACTGCAGGGCAGTGGAGAGATTTTTAAAGCGTAAGCTGTCGTTACCCAGAATTTCATAAGCCTGGGCCAGAAGCAGGTATGGTTTGGGTTCGGAAGGAATGAACCGGGAAGCTTCAGTCAGCATAGAGATGGCTTCAGTAATTTTTTTAGCATCAAGCATAAGTGAACCCAGCTCAATTTTTATATCATATCTTTTAGGATCTATGGCGATCCACTCAGTAAGAATTGCTGTAAGAGTGCTGGTTTCTTTGAGATTTCGATAACACTGTGCCAGAGCGTCGTAAACTCTGCTGTCCTTGTCGTTTAATGCCCGTGCTCTTCCCAGAGGCGCGATGGCTTTGCTGTAGTTATCGGTTTCCAGATAGGAACATCCAAGAAGATAAGCAACTTCAAAGTCTTCTGTGCTGCTCAGTTCTCTGGCTTTTGTAAAAGCAGGAATCGCCTTTGAATAATCTTTAAGAGTAAAGTGGCATATTCCTGCTTCTTTCCATGCAGAAGCATCGTTTGGTACTGATTTCAGGTATTTCTCATAATATTGAATGGCTTTGGGGTTCTCATTCTGGGCAGAATAGGTTTGCGCCAGCATTTTGTGAAGAACTGGGGTAGCATTTGCAAATGAGACTGCAGTTTCCAGAATTTTCTGAGCCTTGACATATTTACCATCCCTGTAATAGAGTGCACCCAGATTTGTGTGATTTCTGAGATCTTCCGGATATTCTTTTATGTTGTTTTCATACTGCAAAATGGCTTTATCCTGGAGCTTTTGTGATTCGTATAGTTCCCCCAGGTGAAATGCTGCATCAGCTCTGTCTTTTTCGGGTGGCAATTTAAGGAATCTTTCATACATGCTGATCGCTTTAAGAGTATCTGCGGTCTTTTCCAGAGCAATAGCAGAGTGTTTTATTGCAAAGCGGTTTTGGTCGTCCAATGAAAGCAGCGTGGAGAGGTGTGGAAGAGCAAGTGCGTACTGTCCGGTTTTAAAATAGGAATCGGCCAGCATGGTTACTATCTTGTCATCTTTAAGCCATGATCCATTTATAGATTTGAGCAGAGAAATGACTTTGGAATAATCTTTCCTGTTATACATTATGGTTGCGTATCCCACATTGACACTGAAATCGTTGAATTTTTTATCCAGAAAAGTGGAATAGGCACCGATAGCTTTGTCAAAAAGGTTGAGTTTAAAAAACAGGTGACCTGCGTTGGCAAGATTGGCAGAGTATTTGGCATTGTCGATGTTAAACAGCTTAATGTAAGTTTCTGCTGCAGCACTGTCTTTTTCGGCCTTTATGTAGACATCAGCCAGATTCAGCAATGCATTCTGGTTAGTCGGTTCAAATGAGAGACATTTATTATAGGAGGAGATTGCATTTTCCAGCATCTTGTTATTTTCGAAGTTTATACCCAGATGGTAGTGGATTGTGGCATTTCCTTCACCCAGTTTTTCTGCCTTTTTCAGATACTGCT
>CAYPMS010000243.1:0-3181 GCA_964411655.1 uncultured Fibrobacter sp. | reverse complement strand
ACAGTTCGGTGTTGCACTTCCCGGACCGCAATCGGAAATTAGTGCCTGATTACCACTTAAGCCGTAAGTTCCAATAAATTTGATACTTCCTCCTGCATTTACAGCATACATTCCATGATGCCCTGATATATGGTAAACCGCACATTCGCTCTGTATGGAATCAACCAGCGCTTCACCCCTGATACCGCCATTCATGGGCGCTTTTTTATAACCATCAGCATTACCCACAAGCCCCATAGACAAGTATGGGTTGAAAACCCAATTGAAATTTCCATGAATAGTCTTATTCAGAAATGGAATTGAATCCCAGACAAGCAGATTTTGCCTTTGCCGGTTTTTCAACATTGCAATCGCATTGGCTTCCGTTGGGGAGAGTGTTGTATGATATGGTCCCATAGATACCAATACCGGCTCTGCCATATTTAAATATTTGCAAGTAGTAAATGCTTTACCTTTAGCTGTATTGGCAATTACTTTTACCAGAAATTTTCCTTCAATTAATATCCTGTTATTTGCTGAATCCCGCCCATCCCATTTTACCGATAGATTTTCTGCCCGTGCTCCATTTGATACATTCAAAGACCTGACAACACGGTTTGGGCCAGTTGTTCCGCTATAAAACTGCACATGATCAGAATTCGTTGTATCGTAAAGGATTTCAACTCTTACATTTGTAACTGTATCCTGCGCCTCCGGAAAAATTAACCCTTGTAACCGAATTCTTGCAGTGTCATAAGGGTTTGAACTGTTTTTTGTAATGATTTTTTTGGGACTGAAAGCATTGGCTTGAAGAGACAAGTCTCTGCCGAGTGTATCATATAATTTCATTGCAACTCGATTAATGACCAGTCTTTCGCGCACCGCATTCTTTGCATCACTTCCGCCTATGGAAAGCTCAATAACCGATTCTCCCGGATCTTTGCATACAACAAATATGCTATCACGATTCAGTACAGAATCTTTGAATGTACCCCACGTAAGATCAATTATTTCATCATCGAAACCACATGCTTTGCGTTTGTATAACCTTGCCGAACCTTTGACTGACTTAACTTCGATAAATGAATTATTATCAGCCTGTACCCAGGCGCTTGAATTTGTTTCGACCGCGATAGTAAATGTGTCCGAATTGCCCGCCCAAACATATTGATTACCATTATAAGCATCCTTTAGGCAGATTTTGCCGTTATGACCTGTCTGGCCGATTGTCTGGGCAACCTTTTCTTTTCCTTTCCAAGAAACTATTGTGGCTGCCAGCAGTGTCCATGGCTTAACAAAAAAAGATGTATCTACCATGGTCAGACTGTATTTTGAAGAATCGGTAAAATACATCTTGTTTTTATCAACATTAGCCGTCTGCAAAGAGAACTTTATTCTTTTCCCGAAAAAATACGTCGAATCAACCACAACCCGCCTTTTCTGGCCGTGAAGAATCATATTGGGGTCTGTTACATTGCTGAGCGTATCGGTTTTTCCTTTGTTTTCGTTAAGTACATAGAGTTTAAGCAGGCTTTTTTCGGCATCTTTTATAATTGTTCCAATTGGGTCACGACCGGTGCCTTTGCTATTTTCATTAGGCAGGGAGAATGCGGTATCGATTTTTACCGGGCTGCTAACACCGCTTAAATTGATCGGTAATCTTACCGGAACAATGCCGGAAAAAAATTGCTCCGAACCGGTATCAGAAAGTGCTCTTATCCAAATGCCATCGCTGTCATTCACCATACTATTAATAATGGTATCATTCATTCTGAAAATAAATCTTCTTCCGGAATCGCCGGAAAGAAACGGGAGGGTATCAAAAACCGGAATCAAATTATCGGTTTTCGCCCGATAAAGAGCAATATTGTCTGAAATACGGAACATCAAACCAGTTCCTGAAAGTGATGTATTGTAATCTGGTTTTTCTATTTCCCAGTTAATCCTTGAAAATCCTATAGGATACACATAATTCTTTCGTTCCTGATTATTCGGTTCAAAACTAGTCCCGTGGTTTATTATCTCCACCGGATCAATAATATTACCCTTGTTTTGCTCAAGAATGCGATTGTGCATTGCCTGAAGACGAGAAATCCCGCGAGTTACCGAGCGGATACTAATCCAATTTACAGCGATATTATCCATGAATTGCATATAATTGGTAAAAATACCCTGCGATATTTCCGCTGAATTTGGTAACGGGCTGTTATGAGTAAGAGACAGATCAATAATGGCAGTAACAAGAAGTTTTAATTTTACAGAATCAGAAATAGCTGAAATTGTACCTGGATAAAAAGGATCTGGTGTGTTATCTGCCATACAGGCAAGTGTTGATATGGTCGAATTTATATTCTGATAAGAGCTGTCTGTGCAAACGCCTATTTGTACTTGATTTGTATCACCTGCCGATCCGCTACTTTTAGCAAGCACTGCAGCCAGGGTATCTGTGTTATTAAAATTACTGATAAATGTGTACAGATTGTAAAGATAAAAACCGTTCAGTTCTCTTTTAAACATCAGATTATTATTCTGAATCAGATTTACGCTGTTGACAGCGGCGCGAATATCATGAACACTGTTTGGTATACTCGATAGGTTCGGCAGTGTTAAAAGGGTGGTGGTATTCTGACGAATCAGAAGATTATATTTGGCTGCGCTATCTTTAGGTACAGAAAAAGACAGATCAATAACAACCTGTTCCGGCCTCCTTTCATTTATTCTGCGAGCCCGGTAAAACAGATTTTCCTTTAATGTGTCGTAACCTGTTGTTACTGGCATAGGAACACCCGAACTGTCAGTATAAACATTCCAACCTGAAAAGGTTCGAATACCATCATCATTTACTTTTGAAGAAGCAATCGCCACGAAATAACGTTCACGAAATTGATTACCAACAAATAATTTCAGGGGTAATACTGAGAGTGGAACAGCATAGGAAATTACAGACCCTTCAAGGGGATTAACATGATTCCCAAACGTATAAGCATTTCCTAAAGGAGTGGAAAGGTCTGTTAACAATACGGCATGGCAGGAATCACCCTCAGATGCAGTCGCAGTAATGGTTATTATGTCATTAGTAAAAGATACACCTGTTAAAACTGGTGTTGCAGGACGATCTACTGCGTAAAGAGTAGAAACAATGAATACTGCAAATTGTAATGTTTTTTGAAAAAAGAGCATCCTCTTAGCCTTTTGTATTTGT
>CAYPMS010000242.1:0-3186 GCA_964411655.1 uncultured Fibrobacter sp. | reverse complement strand
AATTATAGCTCTTTGAAAGCCTGATCTTTTTTTTTGTTTTGGAATTTCTTTTTTTGTCTGCTATGGCATATTATCGGGGCTAGATACTACGATGCGGAGCTGGGGATCTGGTTGAGTGTGGATGCTGCGGAGCAGTTTGCGAATGCTTATGCTTACGCAGGTAACGGGGCAAATCCTGTTATCATGGTGGATAAGGATGGGAACTCTATTTTAGCTATACTTGGTATTATTGTTGGCACATACATGGTCGCTAAAGGTGTTTCTAACGTGGTACACAATTGGGAGGGAATAAAAGAGAACTGCCATGGAATAGGTTGTGCTGGAATGGTGACCGGTGTTTTTGCTTTAGGAATGTATGAAGGTGCAGTAGATTTAACAGCTTTGACATACACATATCTTACTCCACCTGGTTTAATTGGACATTTTTCAGGTGCAAACATCGCAAACAAGTATATTTTTGCACCACTAGGAGGAACTTTTGATTATCTGTCACATGGTATAGCTTTTAATGATTGGAGTTGGGAAGATTACAAAATTGCATTATTTGAGTTTCAATACTATTATAGCGGTGGACTTGCAGGTTTTCTCACACATGCTGCAGTAGATGGTGAGAGGTTCAGTAAAACGGAAAGAGAAAAAGACAGGTATAAAATGATACGGGCAAAAATGGCAGGTTGTGTTCAGGATGCACCTGGACCAGATCGTGGTTCAAGCGTAAGCCCTAATTCAGCAGAATGGTACAGCAACTCTTTTAATTCTTCCTACCAAACACAAGAACAAAACAGTAGTTGGCAGAAGTATCATAAAGCAGGAGGCAGGCTTATGACTGCTGCAGGTTGGTTAGGTTCATTGAGACCTAATGGTGCAGAAAGAAATTTTTATTACGGATTTGAACTATTTGGTGAACCATGGGAACCATGGTCACTTCCAGATTTGCAAGATGATACGCAATGGGAGAGGACTCCAGGAAGTGTAAAAGATTGGAGAGCTAAACATAATTTAGGGTGCTATAAATATGGGCTTAAATAAAAAAAACATATTACTTATTTTCTTTGCAGTTGTTTATCTCTCATTTCTATTTACTTCTTGTGATGATAGCCCTGCAAATACCCTTTGGAGCATATTTCTGGAAATTAGAAATCAAAGCGATAGTAGTACTGTTGATTCTGCCAAAATATTGGTTTCATTTAAGGAAGATGTAATTTTAAATTTTACTTTAAATGAATGTGGCTATTGGGGAAATGGTGTGTATCGTTTTGATGGTGGCAGTAGAGAAAATAAAAGAAGTGTTGTTGAACGAGCTATTATGAACACAGAATATCATCTGTTAATTTCAAAAGATGGATTTTTTGATTTAGATACGTTTTTAAATGGACAGACGTTAGAAGATACAGTTGTAAATGAATTTGACCCAATTGAAAAGAGGGCACCTGCAATTTATCTTAAGGAAAAGAATGGTGATTAGTTTTAGAAACGTTTTCATTATATTAGCAATTGGAATTTTCTTGAAATATGGACACGCTGATACGCTTAATTACACCATTAAATTACAGAATGAAGATTTCCAAACAGTGAGTTTAGAAAATTACCATAATCGAAATGTCCTTTTCTTCTATTTTGATCCACTTTGTCATACCTGTACGGATCTTAATAAAAAACTGGTTGAGGTTAAAATCAAGTTAAAAGGTGTATCTATTATTGGGATTGTATCAGGTGATAAAAGCAGAATGGACTTTTTTAATGCAGTAAATTCAAGTAACTTTGAATATCATCTTTTATGGGATGCTCCTGATTTGCTTTTCCAAAAAGCTTTAAAGCTTGAGTGGACGCCATCACTGATACTTGTGGGAAAAGATGGTTATATTAAATACAAAGAACAAAAACCTGAAAATCTTGATAACCTTTTGAAGATTATTTCTAATTGAGAATATTATGCAAAAATTGATGTGTTTTTTATTCATTATGGTTTTTATTTGTAATGCAAAAATATATGAAGATATTAAAAACGGTTTTTCCATTAATATACCGAAAGATTGGCAATTAATTGAGAGTAAAAATGAAAATGTCATTTTGAAGTGTGCTACTCTTTCAAAATTACAATTAAATGCTAATTTCAATGTAACAAAATCTAAAATACCTGAGACACTTTCATTGGATGATTTTTACCATTCAATAACAGAAGCACAGGAAAGAATGTTTCCTAAATACAAACCTTCAATACCTCAAAAAATTACCATAAACGGGCTACAAGCCATCAGATTTACAGCATCATACGCTATGGGTGCGAAGGACATACTTTCTGAGTTAATTTTCTTTAAAGCAGGAGAAAACGGTTATTTGTTAACTTTTACTTATGACATCGGAGATGGTGCAAAAGTTAAACCGTTTGTAGAAATGATTTTACATTCTTTTAAATTAAACAAAAACAACCACTCAATTAAGTGAGAAAGAGAGTTTGATTTTTGTTCCCTGTAAATGGGGAAGGTGGGATAGGTGAGAGTGTTTGAAGGGTGATTCAAAAACCTTAAAGAAAAGTCTGCTATAGCGGACATTTTTTCAGGCTGCTAAATTAAGTGCTTTCCTTACTTTCAAAACCGTATTCAAAGAGACTTCATGAATTTTTGTTGCCTTCCGTACAGATAAACCGTTTTTCAGGTCTGCAGATAAATTCTTATAATTCTTTAGGAAAACCTGCTGATCCATTACAGAATTTATCGGTCAGCCTATAACCTTTCTCTTCGCTTTAGCATGGTTCAAGCCACTCTTAACCCGTTGAATTAAGAACTCTCGTTCCATCCTTGCTAATTGCATCAATATGGATAACATGAATTCCACCATTGGAGATCTGTTTCCGTTATCATCGATTGTTTTAAGGCAGGACTTTTCATTGGCCTTGCCATGAACTTTGAGTATTTTCCCATAGTATCTGGAAAAGAGACAGGTGTTAATGAATGTCGAATATCGAATAACGAATAACGAAGTAGAGAGAAAGAAAGAAGTTTGGGATGGCTTATCTTGACGGCGGTATGATCTACAGTCATGACAACGGAACTTCCATACGCACAAACATATCCATAAATGACTGCTTGCCAGGTCACCTTGACAGTGCGTTGATGAAGGTGTTCTATACCGTGCCTGTTATCAGTTATCTGACCGGTAATTCTCAAGTTATCTGACCGTTTTATC
>CAYPMS010000241.1:0-3193 GCA_964411655.1 uncultured Fibrobacter sp. | reverse complement strand
ACAGCTGTGTGCAGGTTGGCAAAACTGGGTAGAAGTATTGCTGAAAAAAAAGGGAATAAAGCTGCCTATACTTTGTTAAAAAATGATTCTAACTCGGTCTCGATCTTAGTGACCTATACTGAGGGGAAATGGGATTATTTTAGCATTTTTTCTTCTGATAGATCTTTTGCTGAAAAACGATTCAAGGAATGTGCGATATTTTTTGTAAAATCAAGATGCTTGCTTATTAGAGCACAAGATTTTAAGAAGTTAAGGAAATTTTAGTTTCTGCTTAGACTTCATGTCTCTCATTTAATTCTGTCTCCATTTAAATACTCGGAGTAATTTTAGTTACTTTGTTTCCCTTAAATCGACGAAAGTCACTCACTTATTTTCTACAATAAAAAAGTCAGAATTTTAAATTTTAGTTTTCTTATGGAGAAACTCCAAATTGAGGCAGAAATCTCAAATTGTAGCTCAGATTGGGTGAATTTTCTCCGTCCCCCAAAAAGAGTGCCGATAGATTTTATTTTCGCGGTTTTTCAGGAGAAATTTTTAATGAAGTTAAAATTTAAAATTTACAGACGAATATTTTCCTCCGTCCCTTAAAAAATCCGGAGTAACCCTTCTTATTTCCTTTTTAATCGATGAAAAAACCTTATTTTTACTCTTTTGAAAGAATTTTAGGAAGGTTTTCCTCTTCGATGGAGATAATTTTCCTCCGTCCCCAACCCCTGCAAACCTCAACTCCCCCTTACCTCTGCCGGAAAAAGCATAAAAAACGTTGTCCCCTTTCCTGTCTTACTCTCTGCATACACCGCACCCTGATGACTCCGCATTATCCCATAAACCGCCGCCAGACCCATTCCCGTTCCTTTCCCTTCTTCTTTGGTGGTGAAAAATGGTTCAAAAAGCCGACTCTTCACTCTCTCATCAATACCTGTACCGGTATCAGAAACCGCAACCGATGAATAGACCCCTTCCGGACAACTGATACCATGAATACGGCAAAATTCAGTAGTTACTACTGTCGTTCTGGTTGTGAGTGTCAATAAACCACCATTTTTCATGGCATCTCTGGCATTGAGACACAAATTCAAAATTGCACTTTTTATAAGATCGATTCCACCCTGGATTACTGGAAGTTGCGGTTCTATTACATGTTTTACAGTAATCCCATCCTTGATCATACCCACCAATAGCGGCATCATCTCTTTTATAAGCAGATTGAGATCGACCGGCCCAGTGCTAAACTCCTTCTTGCGGGCAAAAGTAAGAAGCTGTGAAGTCATCTCTGCTGCAGTCCTGGCTGCATTTTCGATATTTTGTGCATATCTGTATGATGGAGTCTCTTTGTCAAGTGTGTCGGCTAAAATCGTGCTGTAACCAAGAATTATGTTCAGAAAATTGTTGAAATCATGCGCAATAGTTCCTGACAGCTGGCCAATAGCTTCCATCTTTCTGGCCTGAAATAAAAGATCATTTGCTTTCTTCAGTTCATCGGTACGCTTCTCAACCCGCGCTTCGAGCTCATTCTGAAGTTCTCTTAGTGATTTTTCAACTTCTTTACGTCTTTCAATCTCCTCACGAAGGCTTATCGATAACCTTCCGAAATATCCAAGTAAAAATGAGATTGCAATATGCACCACAAAACTAATTAAAGCAGAATAATAAGAAGTTAAAAACTCCGGTGCAATAAAATGGAATGCTACACTATTACCCAGATGATTGAGAATGGTGAGAAATATTCCGGCTGTTGCACCTTTCTTCCATGAGATATAACAAACAAAGATGATTCCGATAAGAGGAGCCGACATTAAGTGAACAAAATTGAGAAACACACATAAAATTATCAGATAAGTGGCTGATAATAGAAATATTAAGCTGATTGTTCGTTGCGAAAGACCAAATTTCATTTATAATTTACCTGAAGAAGGTTCGGTGATTCTACACTCCAGTTGCTGAAAACACTTTCCGCAAATAAAGGTGGCTTTTTGTGGATAATGATTGGTCCGGTAATAATTTAAATTGAATGAAATGAGTAGTACTGCTCTTCTTGTGTTATAAATTCTTATATTCATATTAAAATTGTAGAACCGCTAACTACTGATAATCTACTAAATACGTATATAATTTTTTTCTAAAATTATCCAGGCTTCTGCTGAATTTGAGCTAAAGCTTTGTTAATAACCTTTGGAATGCCTTTTTCGAAAAATATGTAATTCACTCAATAAATGGTAAGTTACTGAAGTAGAGTGTGAATCTATGAATAAAATGAAATTTGTGTTAGCCGTTGCTTTCTGTATCTCTATGGTTAGTTCTCAGGTGAAAGTCTCAATTAATTCAGGAGATCCGGTATTTCCATTCCCTCAGTTCCAACCCTACAAAAATGCTACATCAACTTATGAAAATCTTGCAACAAAGCCTGGAGTGGGAGTGACCCATGCCGAGATGGAGCAGACGATCCGCGATGGTTATCAGATCATGATGAACCGTGCAGAGAAGATAGGCGGGGGAGTAGGAGGTAAAGATTATATAAGGTATCGATCCAATCCTCAATGTTCTGAAGGTGATGGATATGGTTTGCTTGGTGCCGCAGCAATGGCTGACAAGGAAACCTTTGATGGAATGTGGCTTTATATCCACGATTACACCATGAACAAGGTTAAACGGTATAGCGACTGCAAAGATGCCAGCCCCGGTTATAATTACAGCCGTCTGCCGGGATGGACTGGTTCCGGAGCTAACTCTGCTGCTGATGGCGATTTTGATATAGCTCTTGCTCTTCTAATCGCATATCTGCAATGGGGCGAATTTATGGGTATCGATGATGCCTGTGGAGAGCCAATCTCCTATAAAAAGGAGGCAATCGAATTTCTGAAAGCTTTAACCGATACACTGATTTACAGTGCTAATGGTAACTACCTGAGTGGGGATGTGGGACTTGATGGATATATAAAAGGGGGAGATTCCTGGGCAGAGCTGACTGGCTGGGCCACTAATACTAACGTAAGTGGCTATTCCAGAAGGCCTGATTGTGCCGGACCAACTCCTCAACATATCGATTATGCTGCTCCGGCCTATTTTCGTGCTTTTGCCGATTTCCTGGCAAAGGAGGACTCTGCAAAGTATGCCTGGAATATCTATCAGTTCCGTCGGGCTGAAGCATCTTCGGACTGGCTCATGGGAAAAATGTTGGATAATGAAAAAATGA
>CAYPMS010000240.1:0-3251 GCA_964411655.1 uncultured Fibrobacter sp. | reverse complement strand
TTAGGGTCTGCTGAAATACTTATTTTTAAGCTACAACTACACAAAGCCCGATCTGGTAGCCGTTCGATAGACGGAAAATACGAGCCTTGAAAAAAGAAAAAAGGAAATTACGGAGCAGATGCTCCAAGTTCATCACGATGCAGTTAACCGCAATAAGGCAGCCGCTGGTTTCAGGCAGTCTTGTGAGTAACCGTTCAAGACCAAATCGCCGCTTGCCCTCACCGAACTTGCCTTCAACCTGGTTCCTCATGCCTTCATCTATACGGTTTTCCAATCGTTCTTCCGGAGTGCTTTCTGCAGGTGGCCGGCCCAACCGGGGTCCATTAATGCGGATGCCATGCATTTTGCAGAATCTTCGGTTTTCACGATTTCGGTATATCTGGTCAACCAGGATCGTGTCAGGTAAACAGCCAAACCGTTTTTTGTACGCCATAACCGTATGCTCAAGGTATTTGCTCTCTGAATAATTGTCGAAGGACATGGTTTCCAGGTAGGTCATGCCATCGACAACGCTGATGGATATCTTGGCACCAAACTCAACATCAGCATTTGCTTTCCCTCTTACGATGGGCCTGACATGAGGCTGATGAATGCTGACTATGCGGTCTTCGACCTTGTGAATCTTGTTGACATACATGTACCGCTGCTGCCGGTAAAGCTCATTAATCACCAGAAGCTTCTTGTACAACGCTCGTGGCAGGAGACCCAAATCGCTGATCTCAGCAAGCTTGCCGATATGCCTTAGGTTTCTTCCCACATATCCAAGCTGTTGGCGAATGGCTTTCCGTATGACAACCGGTCCCGGTCTCTTCTTCTTGATGAATGAAAGGAACTGTTTGCGTGCCTTCTGCCGATAACTGCGAGGCTTCTTTTCTTGCCCGGTCAATGGTTTATGCAGTTCATCAATGATCCGCTCGGTCAGTTCCCGTGCGTCATTGAGTAATGTGACATCTGTGGGATAGTGAATATCTGCTGGTACGCAGGTGGCATCGATAATGAGTGTGCCTTTGTTTTCGGAAGAAGTTGATTCTTTGTTGCTCTCATCACCGCACGATCCCGGCAGAGTCGGAGTATCATCGTCATCGTTCCTCTTTATCAATGCCTTGGCTTTATCTGACTGGCAGATCATTTCATTGATGTCTTGCATGATCTCAGCCGTGAACCGTTTCCTGAAGCGTGTCATCGAACTTTGATCGAATGGTGGCAGTGTTGTATATTGATCGTACCCCAGGAAGTACTGGGCATATGGGTTTTCTGTGATGTAATCGCGCGTCTGGTCATCGGTGAAACCCATGCGCTCTTTGATGATTAGGGAGCCAACCGCGACACGAATCGCTTTGCCTGGTGCTCCGATACCCGAAAACAGCTTTTTGTACTTTTCCTCGATTTCTTCCCAGGGGATCAGCTTTGAGAGAACAATCCAACGGTTGTCCGGATCCAACTGGCGATTGCAGGCGAAGAAATTAGTAAAGAAGGATATTTGATCTTTGTTATTTGGTTCTTTGATCATTGGTGCTTCTCCATGTGCAAGGTTTTTTGATAAAATAACCGATTTCTCTTGCACTATTATATCATGAAAATGGTCTCAAACATAGTGTTTTCAATGCTTTTGCAGTTTTGCAGCGAACCCTAATTATCATCAGGGGTAACTCGGGCAGCGGGAAGACAAGCGTTGCTAAAGTGCTTCAGAGAAAACTTGGAAGAAATACCCTCGTGATCTCACAAGACACAGTGGGGCGTGAGATGCTGTGGGCACATGATGGGGAGAATGCGGAGGCCTTGCCTTTATTGATCATGCTTTGAAAGTAAGGTAAAGAGCATTGCAGCCATGTTATCCTTGAAGGCATCCTGAATGACAAATGGTATAAGCCCTTGTTTGAAACCGCGATTAGGCTTTTTAAAGATATGGTATTCGCGTACTACTACGACATCCCCTTTGAGGAAACACTGAGAAGGCATGAAACCAAGGATAAAAGGTTTGAGTTCGGCGAAGCAGAAATGCGTCGCTGGTGGAATGAGAAGGATTACATAGGGATAATTCCTGAAAAGGTTTCACACAGGAGGTTTTGATGGAGGCTGTGGGGAGTGACTTGAGAGAGAAAAAAATATAATAAAAAGAAAAATGCTATAAAATAGATAAAAATTAATATTTATTAATCGTGTATTACAATAGTAATAAATTTCACTTTAAATGTACCAATATCTGTTTAGCATTTACTAAAAATCTGCTATAATCTTATTATAGTTTAGCAAAGAATCGTTTAATATGTCGAAGCAATTCATATTATCCGATTCAAAATACGGAAAGATAAACGTTTTATTTACTTTGCTCTCCGTTAAGGTTAGCAGACTTGATAAAATGGTGGAGTTTAGGGGGTAATGTTATGTGGTGCAAGAGTTGTGGCAGGGAAACGACTAGCGAAACCTGCGAAATTTGCGGCAACACCACTGAACGGGATATCCCTGCCATGATTTACTGGTGTAAAGACTGCATGACGCCAATAATTAAGTTAGCAGATAGAATTGATAGAAATATTTTCTCTTTATGTGGTGGAGAGACATCATAATTTTGTTCTGATTTACGTCCAGTATTTCCCGAAGAACGGCTGTTGATAGAAATACTTATTGCAAAGCCACTTGAATATATCAATAAAAATGTATGGGCTATTGATAATCGTTATTACATTGATGGAGAATCAAAGCTTATACCGATCAGCACATATAAAAAGCGTGCTACCAAGCAGATTATAGAACAACTTGAGAGGTATAGACCTCATAATGATTATACCTCATTCAATCTAGCGATAGAGAGGTTTATTAAAGCAAACAGCGAAAGATTAAATTATATAGTTGATGAGGCAACAGAGTTTATTAAGGTCACTGCTAAAGGATATCCAAGTGAAAATATAGTAATATCATTTTCAGGTGGTAAGGATTCGACTGTTACTGCTGATTTAACAGTTCGTGCTCTAAGTAACCCCAGTTTAGTACATATTTTCGGTGATACTACCCTAGAGTTTCCTCTAACTATTGAGTATGCTAAGCGATTTAGGGAAAACAACCCCAAAGCCATTTTTAAAACTGCAAGGAACAAGGAACAGGATTTCTATAAGGTTTGTGAGGATATTGGCCCACCGGCTCGTATGCTTCGTTGGTGTTGTTCAATGTTTAAGACTGGGCCAATTACTCGCGTTCTAAATAGCTTATATCATGATGTAGATATTTTAACTTTTTATGGGATTCGCAAAAAC
>CAYPMS010000239.1:0-3251 GCA_964411655.1 uncultured Fibrobacter sp. | reverse complement strand
AAAATGGGAAATAGTTTTCCGGTGAAAGTGGGAAATATTATTTCGGTGTTGACAAGTAGATGGTCTCCTGGCAAAATAGCCAAAAACAATTTGCAAATCATACTCCCAATTGACTGGTCTGTAACAGAATCAACACTTATTTTATAAGTATTGGAAGACTGCTTTAATGAACTTTAATAGTTTAATCCGAAGTTATGTCTGAGTATCAGATAGATCCCAACAACAATCATAACTAATGCAGTTGTATATCGCACCCATTTTTCTATGCTGGTCAGCTTATTAAATGCAGTACCGATCATATTTGCAGCAAATGCAAGTATAAGAGAAAAGACTAAAACCGGTACAGCCGTCCCGATTCCATATAGCAAAGACATCAGTACTGCTTTTCCTTTTACAGCGAGTGGTATCAGGGCACCAAAAAATAATCCCGCGGAAACCGGACAGAATGCGAGGGCAAACAGAATTCCTAAAAATCCTGAACCCCAGATACCCATTTTGTCAATGCGTTTCTGCATGGTACCATTCATACCACCACCAAAACTGATATTAAAGATACCCAATAAAAGTACTCCGACGATTAAAAGTAAAGGCCCGATCACCAGGTTCATATACTTCTGTAAAAACATGGAAACACCGGGAATAGACTGTAGGCTGCGGGTGACAAATATTGCTACTGTAATGTAGGCAAGAGACCTGCCAAGCGTATAAAGAACACCTGCCAAAAGTACAGACCTGGTTTTATCGACTTTACGCCCTACATACGAAATTGCCGCAATATTAGTAGCTAAGGGACAGGGGCTGATAGATGTCAATATTCCCAGCCAGATTGCAGCTCCTATATCAATAAACAGTGTATCCACTTCGTTAACCTTTGAGAGATGTTTGTATTTCTGTTTGTATATATTCTTTAAATTTATTCTGATCGCCTAATAACTGCCATACTTTTTCGAGATTTTTCCAGGAAACTTCTTTGCCATTTCTAACATCTGAAATGATTACAGATTTTGTATAGAGTTTGTAATCATCTACAAAATGTTCATTTCCTTTATCTTCAACATTGATGACTTTCATCTCTATAAGACCCTTTTTAATCTCTTCGGCAAAACCACTTTCAACAGCTTCTTTAGTAAACTGTTCAATCATAGTACATGAATGACAGCGAAATGTTGTATGGAAATAGTAAACCACCAGTTTTTTCTGTTCACTTTTTGGGGCTGCAGCCATTTCCGTAGGTTTGACGGAATCAGTTTTTTCAGTCTTTTTTACAGGTTCGGAACTCTGACATGAATAAAGGACACCTGAAACTGCAATTATTGTCAATAAATTTAAAATGTTTTTTTTCAATATGAGTTTATGAAGAATCATATTATACTCCCTGAAGTGATTCTTTTTTTAAAAGTATACTGCGACCCTGTGTCGCAATTTTTTCTATATTGTCATTTGTCGCAGGGCTCCTGCCTTTTTCCAAACCGGAATCGGTGATTCTAATATGTTCAAAAATGTCAATTCCGTTTTTGTTAAGAAGCTTTTTGGCACAATCAACAGGGCAGCCATCGATAACAAGAACTTTAGATGCACATTTTGTCTGTTCGATAAAATTTTGAAGGCCGGCTCCAATGGCAGCCAGACAGTAAATTTTACCTGTACCTTCCTTGTGAAGTATTCTTGCTGCTCTGTCTGCAATTTCACCGACATCCGCTGCCCCGGCACATGAAAAAATCAATTTGGGTGCTGCATTGCACATGCATGAATCACTCATATAAATACTCCTTTATGAATAATCTTTTCTATTAAGCAATCATTTTTTTGATTTCTTCAGGTTTTGGAATTCTACCAGAAACCTTAACTTCACCATCAACAGCCAGTGCAGGAGTCATCATAACTCCAAAGCTCATTATTTCGTTTATATCGGTTATCTTAACAAGTTCATACTCTATGTTCATTGATTTTGCCACATCTTCAACGACTTCAGCCAGTTTCTTACACTTTGGACACCCAGTCCCTAAGATTTGTAGTTTTTTCATCGTATATATACCTGCTTTCTTTTTTTTGTTAGATGATCTTTTGTATTATAAATCGTTACTATTTTCATGCAAAAAACAGCCCGTATAGCATTCCTGAAATGGTTGCCATAATAACAACCAGGGTAACAAAGGTAACAGTCTTTTTCCACCCGAATATTCCATTGAGAACTAACATACTTGGGAGAGAAAGAGCAGGTCCGGCAAGTAAGAGTGCCAATGCAGGTCCTTTACCCATTCCGCTTCCAATGAGACCTTGTAAAATTGGAACTTCTGTCAAAGTTGCGAAATACATAAATGCTCCGGCTATTGAAGCAAAAAAGTTAGACCTTAAAGAATTGCCACCCACTGCGGCACTTACCCATTCTGATGGAATTACACCCTCATGACCAACCCGTCCCAGTAAAAATCCGGCGATAAGCACCCCAAAAAGAAGTAATGGCAGTATCTGTTTTGCAAATGTCCATGTTGATGAGAACCAGTCACCAATTTCGCCTTTATCTGTACTGGTAACCACCGATAAACCAATGGAACCCGCTGCAAAAGCCGCCACCGGAAGAAATTCTTGCTGAATTGACTTCGGGGCTATCAGTGCAATCAATGCTGCAGGCAATGCTGCAAAAAGCACTTTCCACCAGGCCATTTTAAACCATGCAATAAGAATTATTCCGAATATAGCTGAAAAAAGAGATGTGATTATCCATTTATTTGAATACAATGCATACCACAATCCGCTTTCATTCATCGGTTTTCCCCAATTTGCAAATACTAAAATGGCAATCATAACAAAAAAGTAGGCAGCGGTTTTCCATAGTGGTCTCTCCACCTCAACTTCAGGCATTGCCATCTGGGCCGCAGCCTTGGCCGCCTCCTCTTTCCTGTAAATTAAATGCATAGCAACACCTATAACGATGCTGAAAATCACAGCACCGACAGCCCGGGCTAGTCCCATTTGAAGTCCAAGGATACGAGCAGTTAGGACAATCGCCAAAACATTAATCGCAGGACCGGAATAAAGAAATGCTGATGCTGGACCTATACCGGCACCCATTTTGTAAATCCCTGCAAATAATGGCAGTACTGTGCAGGAACAGACAGCCAGCACCGTTCCTGATACCGAGGCGACACCGTAGGCAAGGATTTTGTTTGCTTTTGCTCCTAAATATTTCATTACCGATGCCTGACTTACAAAAACACCAATAGCTCCGGCAATAAAGAATGCAGGTATCA
>CAYPMS010000238.1:0-3328 GCA_964411655.1 uncultured Fibrobacter sp. | reverse complement strand
GCAATGGCCAGCGGAACAATGGTTCTGGTAAAAAACAGAAAACGCCAGATAGAACCATTGTTGTTGGGTTCGCCTTCACGGGTAAAAATCAACGCCAATATCGGCACCTCTTCAGCCCATGCCGAAATTCATGATGAACTGGAAAAGATGCGGATAGCTGTACATTATGGAGCAGATGCAATCATGGACCTCTCTACTTACGGTAATCTCAAAAAAATCCGTGAGGAGTTGCTAAAAGAATGTCCGGTTGCAATCGGCACCGTCCCACTCTACGAGCTGGCTGTCCGTGCCCGTGAACGCGGTATCTCGGTGCTGCAAACTACCGCAGAAGACCTCTTTGAGATCATAACTGAGCATTGTGAACAGGGTATCGATTTTCTGACCCTGCACTGCGGAATTAATCTCCAGACTGTCGCCCGCTTTAAGGAAGTCAATCGACTCGCAGGTGCAACCAGCCGTGGTGGAACAATAATCATGGAATGGATCTATCGAAACAATAAAGAAAATCCTCTCTATGAACAATACGACCGGCTTCTGGACATCCTGGCCAAAAACGATGTGGCCTTGAGCTTAGGAGATGGTTTCAGACCCGGTGCTTTACACGATGCCACCGACAGGGTACAGATAGAAGAACTGATAGTTCTTGGTGAACTGGTTAAAAGAGCAAAACAAAAAAATGTCGGAGTTTTCGTTGAAGGACCAGGCCATGTCCCCCTTCATCAGGTTACCGCCAACATCCAGATTCAGAAAAGCCTCTGCGATAACGCTCCTTTTTATGTGCTGGGTCCACTGGTAACCGATGTCAGCCCCGGCTACGATCACATAAGCGCAGCTATAGGAGGTGCAGTGGCAGCCATGGCAGGAGCCGATTTCCTCTGCTATGTCACACCGGCAGAACATTTGCGTTTACCTTCCATAGAAGATGTCCGTGAAGGAGTGATAGCTTCCAGAATCGCAGCTCACGCTGCCGATATCTCCAGGGGAAATCCATCTGCAATCGAATGGGATGAAGCGATCTCCAGGGCTAAAGTCGATCTGGATTGGGAACGAATGCTCTCTTTATGTATAGATCCGGAAAAAGCCCGCAGCTATCGTAAATCACTTCCACCACAGGGTGACTCATCACATTGTTCCATGTGTGGCGAATTCTGCGCAATACGCCGCTCACGATCGGTACAACAGGAGATCTGATTATGTCAAATTACTGCGTCAGCACTATCCTGTCCCCAGAACAAAAAGAGATCGCCATCGCTGTCTGGTACTCTCTGGGAATGCAGGGATGTGAAGAGAAATCGGTGGATAGCGGTATTGAAGTAAAAGTCTATTTCAAGGATCAAAATACCGCACAGATTGCTTCAGAAGACCTGAAAAGCAGAAATCCCCTTTCCCCGGTCCTGATAAGACATGTTGAAAATGAAGATTGGAACAGAAAATGGCGTGAATCCATGCAACCTGCTGAACTGGCTCCAGGTTACTGGGTTTCACCTCTCTGGCTGCCTCCTCCAATGAGCAAAGATGATGTCTGGATTAAAATCGAACCTAAGATGGCATTCGGTACCGGACACCACGAAACCACCCGCCTTGCTGCCAGAGAAATATTGAGCAGAAAAGAATGGCTCCCAGGCAAATCGGTACTCGATATCGGAACTGGTTCGGGAATCCTATGCTTTGTAGCAGATAAATGCAAAGCTGAAAAATGCACAGGGGTGGAAATCGATAAGGACTGTCAGGAAAATCTGGCGGAAAACCACCGTCTCAATACCCCTGAAGGCAGAATCGATTTCTTCATTGGAACGCTGGAGGGGCTAAAAAGCTCAGCCATCTTTGATCTGATAGTTATGAACATGATCATCAGAGAATCCGAACCTCTTCTCTCCAGCATTAGCCAACTTTTGAAAAAAGAAGGTATTCTGATATGGTCTGGTATACTGAGCAATGAAAAAGATGAAGCTATAACCAGTGCTTGTGATTTTGACTTTAAACTTCTGGATCAGAAAACAGAAAACGAGTGGTGGTGTGGAAGCTTTAGCCGTTAACAGGTCCATGGTTCATATCTCGTTACTTCGTTATTCTTTCCGATTTCAAGGTTCAGATGTTCTGTGTTAAAGGTGAAAGGTTCGGAGGTTAAAATAAAGTCCTTCGCAGAAGGATGCTGTGAAGGACGGAAAAACCTGAAATATTTTATACCTGGAGGATTCGGTTATGGCAAACGATTCAAAAAGAGACCGTTTTTTCACTCCTGAACATTTCGACTCTATCAAAAAAAAACAACTCTCAGGTCCCAATGGCTGGCTGCTTTTTGTTGCCTGTAATTCCGGAATCGACTACGCTCTTGCGGTAAAAAAAGAGTACGAAAAACAGCTTCAAATGCATGGAAGTGACCTTAAGGAGATTCCCCTTTTAGGCAGCCATAAAAAACCGATCACCAGAATCTTTGAAGACACCGAGACCTGCCCCAGACTCGAACAGCATGTTGCAGGTTCAAATGCTTTTGTTTTTCAATGCGTGCACGAATTTATCACTCCAAACACGGTCAACGAGAATATCCAGCAATTGCTTCAGGTCATCAGAACCCTTCGGGCGCATCGAGCTCGAAACATAACAGTAGTTACCCCATATTGCCCATATTCAAGACAGGATAAACCCAGCTTTCTCAAACGGGAAGCAACCCTTGCCAGCCTCTTTGCCGACCAGCTTAGAATTGCCGGCGCAGATGCTCATCTCACCTACCATCCGCACGCTTTATCCCTTCATGGATTTTACGAACCTTACATGATGTTAGTTGCCTTGAGTGGCCTTGACCTTTTTATCGAGATATTCCAGAAGTTTAAAGGTCTCAATGATATCGTAGCAGTTTCCACCGATGCCGGAGGTGCAAAATTCACAGTCCATTATTCCGACGCAATGAACATCCCCTATGCTATTGCCAATAAATTCCGGCCCGGCAAAGATAAAGCAAACCTTCTGGGGATAATTGGAAACATTCAGGATAAAAAAATAGCAATTATTACCGATGATGAAACGGTTACCGGTACCTCTCTTTTCAATGCTACTCTCTGGCTTCATGCCCATGGAATCCAGCAGATCTATATAGCTGTAAGCCATATCAAAATGCACAAACAATATATCCCCAGACTTATCAGTCTTCATCAGGAATATGGCCTTAAAGAGTTACATACAACCGATTCGATTCCTCAGATTCCTCAGATATCCCAACTGGAGTTCGTCAAAATCCATTCTTTGGCTTCCAGATTTGCTGCAACCATCAACCGTCTCCACTACAATCAATCTGTAAGCGACCTGTTTAAATTCTGAGACTTTTTTTGCA
>CAYPMS010000237.1:0-3354 GCA_964411655.1 uncultured Fibrobacter sp. | reverse complement strand
ATAAAAAAGATAGTATTTACTAAAAAAGATAGTCTGTCCTAAAAAAGATAGTCTGTCCTAAACAAGATGGTCTGTCCTTAAATGTAGATTCTCAGATTAATCCCAGCTAATACCCCCTGTTATTCCCAAATTATTTCCCGTCTATTTATTTTAATCCTCTGAAACAGTTTGATAAAAATAACCCTAAAATAAAAAAGGGAAGAATGATCTTGGTTTGGCGGCCTAGCTTCATATCTTCCCTTCAAAAACAAACCATAATAAAATATCTTTCAGAGGACCTTGATTACAAACAATATTGTGATCTTGGAAAAAATAACCGGATTTCAAAGCCTTTCTGCCCTTACTGCAAAAGAACTGGCTGCCTTATCGGGCACGGCTGGTATGCTAGAAAGGGACTCAGTGGTGCAGAGGACGGCTTTCTTCCGTTTTGGATACGGCGGTTTTACTGTAAAACAACCCGTAAAACTGTTTCCATGCATCCGCGTTTCTCTCATACCCGTAAACGCTATGTTCTTCAACATGTTATAGCCTATCTTTCTGCCATACTCGACAAAGCCATTGAGATGTTACAGGAAACATCAAGGGTCCAAGTTCCCAGACAAACGCTGAAACGCTGGTTGCACTCCTTTTCAAACATGCACAGCGAAGCAAAAAGGATCTGTTACCACTTAACCGGCCCACCTCAAGACTGTTTGGGAAAGCAGATGCTCTGTCATTTCAGAAAAACAGGAACTGGAACGCTCTGCGATAACGCCGCCACAGCAATGGTTTGCCTTTTTGAAGAGTTTTACAGACCACTTTATTGATTGTAACTGTAATTCTTCTTGATAGTACCCTAAAAATTATCAGCATATACCAGTTTTATCACATATCAATATTGCCGGTTTATCTCCACCCACATAAAACGTGCTTTGTAGTCTCATTTACACAGGTATGATATTGTTATTAACAAATTTTAAACTGTCTCATTCCTATGTGAAAGGAGCCTTTATGGAAGAGAAAGCACGGGAGCAGATCGCAATGTTTCGCTATTCAGTAATCGGTTCGCTTATCAGTGGTGAACTCTGCCATGGTGATTTAACTAAACAGATTGCAGAAATCAGTAAGAGACGATACTCAATACCATTCAGTAACCGCACCAGTATTGGTGTCGGGACAATTGAGGACTGGCTATATGCTTACAGGTACAATGGTATTGAAGGTTTGAAACCTAAGATTCGTTCAGATCAGGGTAAAATACGCGGGGTGGATAATGAGACAATAAAGGTTATCAGAGAATTCAAAGATCAGTACCCCCGAATGCCACTGCGTCTGGTAATCAACAGGCTCAATGATGAGAAAAAACTGCCTGAGCCAACAATTCCACTTTCAACACTGTACCGTTACTTACGATTGCATTTTCCAAGAAGACCTGCTCCTGTTACCGGTAAAGAGCAGAAACGGTTTGTACACCGTTTCCCTAACGAATGCTGGCAGGGTGATGTTATGCACGGACCATATATAAAAGACGGTTCCGGTCCTGCAAGAAAAACATATCTGGTAGCTTTTATCGATGATGCTTCAAGACTTATCGTTGGAGCACAATTCTTCTTTTCTGAAGCAACAGTTAATATAAAAGAGGTACTGCGTGATGCGGTGATGACCTATGGAGTACCATCGAAACTATACCTGGACAACGGTAAAAACTTCTGTGCACTTGATATTGAGCTGGCCTGTGCTGCTATGGGTTGCGCATTGATACATTCAACTCCCTATTACCCTGAAAGTAAGGGCAAAATTGAAAGGTTTTTTAGAACCGTACGGGATTCATTTCTCAGCGGCTTATGCAGGGTCAATTCACTTTTAGAACTCAATCAAACATTTGCTGCATGGCTCAGAGATGAATACAACAGAGCACCACACAGCAGTCTTGACAAAGAAACACCTCTTGATACTTTTCTTAAAAAGGCTGAAAACCGGATCCACCGTTTACCTGCACACATTGATCCGCAGGAGCTTTTCTGCAGAAAAGAATCCCGTCTGGTAGCAAAAGACGGTACGTTCAGAGTTAATAATATCCTCTATGAAGCAGAAGAGCATCTTATAGGTTCAAAAATCAACGTTCTCTATGATAAAGATGATCCACTTAAACAGGTAAAAGTCTACGATGGTGCCGTTTTTGTTCACAGTGCAAAACCCATTGACTATCTCTCTAACGCGTATGCAAAACGTAAAGAAATAACAGATAAAAAGGAGATTGAGCTATGATTCGTGCAGCATTCAATATTACAGAGATTCCATTTACCAAAGAAATAAAAACAAACAGCCTCTTCCTGCATCCTCAATTTAAGGAGTTGACATCACGTCTGCAGATGCTCTTCGAAAGCCGCGGGATCGGTCTTTTTACCGGAGAGGTAGGATGTGGAAAATCAACTGCAATCCGCTCTGTTCTGGATAAATTAAGTGCTACAACCCACCGGGTTGTATATCTCTATAGAGGTTTGGATAATATTGGGTCCTTTTATGCTCAAATCGCTGCGGAACTGGGGATAATACCTAAATTTAGAAAAGCAGATGTCGCAAATCAGGTTCTTGCTGCTATTGCTGAATTATATACTCAGCAGAAAATTCAAACCGTGCTGGTAATTGATGAAGCTCATTTGCTTAAAGCAGAAATATTTGATGAGATCAGGCTTTTACATAATTGCCAGTTTGACTCTTGTGATTACCTGGCAACAGCACTTGTCGGCCAGCCACCACTAAAAAAGATGATTACTTACACTAAATTTCTCCCTTTACGCCAAAGAATATCTTATTCATACCATATCAGTGCCCTGGCAAAAGATCAGGCATATGAATACTTTCAGCACCAGCTCAATTCGGTAAAAGCATCACAGAAAATATTCTTTGACAATGCTATGGAAACTGTCATTGTTGCATCAAAAGGTATTCCGAGAATGATTAATAATATCGCTTTAAAATCGATGTACCATGCTGTTGTCGACAAAAAGCTCTCTGCGGTTGATCAGGAGTCGGTAATGGATGTGCTTGATGAGCTTGGCTTAAAGTAAAAGTGTTTATGAACAGATATTATGCTTGCCTTTGGGGTCACTCAGAGGCATTTTTATTTGTACTGGAATAATTTGATAAGGTCGGGATTAAATCGAGAATAATGCCTGATTTAACGTGAGAACTTAGCTGGAAATAAAGTTAGAATCTACAGTATTCACTCATTTGTTCAGACTTCACTACTAAATCAAATCCAGCTAAACCTCGGGACTAGCCTTTACTACTCAAACATGAATTGTTGATTCGAACAGCTAACACCCACAAACATGAATAGTAAGGAATTAACAATGAACGAGTGGTGTTGAA
>CAYPMS010000236.1:0-3379 GCA_964411655.1 uncultured Fibrobacter sp. | reverse complement strand
TAGCAACAGAAATACCGGTTGCCAGAGCCTGTGCTCTCTGTGCTGCAGGAACGTTTGCGATAGCATCGAAAGCGATCATCAGACCATAGATTGTTCCCATCAGACCAAGAAGAGTTGCAAGGTTGGCAAGAGTAGGAAGGAAAGCGATGTTTCTGGTGATTTTTGGAGCCTCTGTGAGGAACACTTCATCAACAGCCTTCTGAACAGCTTTCCCACCTCTTCCACGGTTCTGAAGAATAGCGGTAACACCTTTAGCCAGAGGAGTTTTCTCAGAAGATGCAAACTTAATTGCCTTCTCATAATCTCCAGATTTCAGGTATTTTGAAATTCCAGCCATGAAGTTTCCACTATTAGTACCACACTTGAAATAAAGGTAATATGCCCTTTCAATAATCATTCCTAGAATACCAAAACCAATTAACAGAATAGCCCACATCGTGATGGCACCAGGAGACATAAAACCATCAATTACAAACTTCATCATCATTCTTAATTCATTCATTTAAAACTCCTTTCAAAAAGTAAACGTATGATTATGCAAAGTGTTACATTTTTTTTCGAAATCGAAAGAGAATTATTAATAATACATTACTCCTTTCTCTTACATACTTAATTGTCCTTTCAATTCGTTTATTTTCTCCTCTTCAAAAACTATGTTTCGCTGTGCCTCACGCTCAATGGAATTGAGCTGTTTGATCTTTTCTTCCACAGCGATCTGCATGTTCATAATGTTTCTGATACGAGCCATTTTTCTGTTAAAATCTTCATCCTGACTTACAGAAGAGGCAACCTTCTGATCTCCAGTTTTCACTTTTCCACCCTGTTGTGCTGCGTTTTGTGCTGCAGCTTTCTGGTCAGGCACCCATTCAGTAATGACAATGTTAAGAGCTTCCGATGATGGATTGATCTCTGCAATTCTTTCCTTTATCTTATCTATCCAAGTGCTTTTAGCAATGCCATGTGCTTTACAGATTTGTAATCCCTCTTCATACTTCGGTAAAGCTGCATCCATAGCTTCCAGTTTTTTCTCGTCGAGCAGGCTTCTGTATGCATCTGCTTCATCCTGAGAAAGTCCCTTGGGAATAGGTGCACTTGCATATTCCACACCTACCTGCTCCATAATGTGACCACGTCTGAAAAGCATTTCTGTATAACGATCGATAGACTTCTCAATGTATTCACCTTTGATATTCTGACTATGAGCCCACTCGATGTTTTTGTAAAAATATTCCATGGCCTTTTCATAATATTTGTCCAAAGAAGCAAGTATTGTAATTTTTGCTACAATTTTCTGATCAACAGTACCAAACAGAGTCTGTCCGTCAACCGCTTCAGCCATATCCACAAAACCCATACCAATCATATATGTGGCTTTCACAGTCCACTCGGCAACCCCCAGCTCGATAGCCTTTGCAAAGTGCTTTGCAGGCTCCTCCAGAGCTTTAGTCTTCTCCTTCACCTTATTTTTGACTTCTTTTTCGTTTTTACCGACAAGTTTGATTTTCAAGAATTCATCATATTTAATTTCTCCAAGCTTATAGTAAGCCTGAGCAATGCTGACTACATCAATATCGGATTCACTCTTGAATTTTTCGTATATGGAAGTAGCATTCAAATAGTTCTTTTCGGCTTCTTCATATTTACCCAGTTTAAAATATGCATCACCAGCTTTTGTCAAAGCATTCACCTGCTTGTTACGGTCATCGGCATACTTGGTGGCATATTCAGTAAATACCCTGGCCATTTCATCATTCTGTTCCATTTTCTCATAGCACAGACCCACAGAAAAGTAAGCTTCCGCAGCATATTCCGATTCAGGGAACCTTTTGGCCAGAATGTCATATACGTTGATAGCATTACTATAAAGTTTCCCTTTTTCAAATATTAAACCAGCATTGTAAAGAGCCTGAGGAGTTTTTGGATCGCTTGAATATCTCTCATAAATCATCTCAAACATCTTCCCCGCCATATCAAACTGATTAATCTTCTGATAGCATTCAGAAGCTGCAGACAGACTGGGGATAGCAAACTCTGCTTTAGTTATGTTATTAGCAGCAGTCTGATAAACCTGGGCAGCTTTGTCCAGTTTTTCTGCCTTTTTATAGTTTTCTGCTGCACGCATATAGGCTCTTTCCCGCAATGTTGACTTTGGAAATTTTACACAAAGCTCTTCAAGTGTTGCACCAGCCATCTCATAATTTTTTGATTCTTCATAACAAACACCTGCTTCAAACCAGCCGCGATCACAGATCTTACTTGCAGGATACTCGTTAAAAATTGACTTGAAAATATTCGCTGCACCAGCCAGATCACCCTCTTTACGTTTTGCCTCAGCCCGTTTATAGATGGTTCCTGCTGCCAGATCTAATACTTCAGTGTATTCTGCTGAATTAGGCTGTTGTTTACTAAGAAGCTGCCTGTACATTCCCATTGCCATATCATACTGGCCAGAGCTTGAATAGCTGTTAGCCAACATTCTCTGAGATTTGTCAGCAACCTTGGAATTTGGATAATTGTCAATTATTTGCTTGAAAACTCTTATAGCATTATCGTATGATTTAGCTGAGTAGTGGATGTTTCCGGCCAGATACAAAACCTCAGCAGCGTTTGAGCTTTTGGGAAATCTTGCCTGGAACTTCTCAGTGTAATCGAGGAGTTTCTTTGTTTCTGGCAATGAATAAGCCTGCGAATCAGAAACTCCTGCAGCTGCCATTGCTTTCTTTTTGCAATTATCTAATGCAACAATTACATTGTAACCAGCATCTTCCTGTGAAATCAGAACCGGTCCCTGATCAGCATTCTTCTTGTTTTTTTCCACCTCATCGGCATCCATTCCCAATGTGTCGACCTCTGCTTTATATTCACCAAAAGTTTTGAGATCTGCCATAGCTACCTGATCATAATACTCAGCCGCCTTTTCACAATCCCCCATAGCACTGTAAACTTCGGCGATGTTATACTTAAACTCATAGTTTCGCCATTTATCCTCAGGAAATTTCTGGAAAAACTCCTGGTACCGTTTAAGTGCTTTCTCGTAAGCAGATTTATCCTTTTTCTTCTGGGCAAGAGCATGATAATAGATGGCAATATGCCCTAAAGCTCTTTTAACTTCATTTCTGGCTTTTTCGATTATGGCCAATTCATTACTGTTTGCCTTATACCATTGTGAATTGGTGCCATAATCATCAACCAGTTTTTCTCTCTCCTCATTAGCCTTCTCATGCTCCTTTTTCACCACATAACATTCAATTAAAGCCATTCTGGCGGTAGGAGCCTCTTTATACATAGGAAATTTCTTTAAAGCAACACTCAGAGACTGAATTGCAGCATCAAACTGTCCGTGTACACGGTTTTTCAATCCGATAGTGTACATCACATT
>CAYPMS010000235.1:0-3447 GCA_964411655.1 uncultured Fibrobacter sp. | reverse complement strand
CTTTCGTTTGTGTAAATATATATTTTCCCAGTTTAATGTAACACAGTAGAATTATTAAAGATGATAAAAACAGCAAAAACAGCCTTAAAATATTTACTTGTTCTGTTAATAACACTGGGTGGATTTTTCGCAGACTTTTTCTCAAAAGAATGGGCAGAAAAAAATCTTCGGGATAAACCTTTGATAACCTTGTCAAAACATTTTCTGGACTTGGGATTTGCTGAAAACAGGGGAATGGTATTTGGCATGTTTAACGGGAAAATGTCTGAGTATTCATCCTGGATGATGGTTGTTATTCGGGCAATGATACTTTTGGGTTTAACGGTGTTTATCTGGATTAAACGCAAGCAATCATTTCTTTTTCATCTTCCATTTCTTCTTTTCTGGGCAGGAGCGGTAGGAAATCTGTTCGATTCCATATTTAAAGGTTATGTAGTGGATTTTATACACATCCATTTTGGCATGATTCTGAACTGGCCTTTTTATTTTAATCTGGCAGATGCTTATGTGACCGTAGGGATGGCTTTGGTGGTGATTTATGAGCTGATCGGGATAATCAGCAGAAGGCAATCAGTACTGGCGACAAACCGCTAAGTACGGGAAACAGAATGTTTTGGGGCGGGGAAGTAATACGGATAAGAAAAAACATTTTATATTGATTTGCTTACGATTTTTCGAAATAACCAATCTTTTTAACACTAAATATGTTGCCAAAGTAGGTTGTAACTATAAGAAGATGTGTGGTACAATAATGCTGGTTGGAGGATTCTGGATTTCTTTTTAAGTATTAAACTGTATACAGGCATTGCTTAGCTTGAACAACCCAATGATTATTCAGCAGTTATCCTAATGGTGTCCATTAGAAAATGAATTACTTTTATTAGGGGCAGTGTTCTGATGGAAAATTTTGGATTAGTGCAGGTCTGATGTTTACTGATGAAATTCCTGTTTAAAATGGGTATAAAAAAGGTGGCTTATTCTTTTTAATGAGAATTGCATAGGTATGTTTCCGTTTATATATTTCTTATTAAATTAAAGGCTTAAATTAAAACCACAATAACCCGAAAAATCTTACGAGGAAATTCCCGTATGGAGGTTACATGAAGAAATATCAGGCCGGATCGATACGTAACGTCTGTCTGTTGTCTCATGGTGGAGTTGGGAAAACTTCACTGTTAGAGGCTTCCTGTTTTACTGCAAAAGCTACCTCTAAACTGGGCAAAGTTGATAATGGCAGCAGCATTTTTGACAGTCGTTCCGATGAAAAGGAACGAAAAATGACGATTTCCACTCATTTGGGTTATTGTGAGTGGAAAGAGACCAAAATCAATATTTTGGACACTCCCGGATTTCTGGACCTTTTGGGAGAAGCTAAGGCTGCTCTCAGAGTAGTAGAGACAGCAGTAATCCTGGTCGATGGTGTCAGTGGTGTTCAGGTTGGCACCGAACTGGTTTCTTCTTATCTTGAAGATACTGATACTTCACGAATGATATTTGTAAATGGAATGGATAAAGAAAATGCTGACTTTCAGAAGGTTCTGGATCAACTGAAGCAGACTTTCGGTTCGGCAGTCGCACCTTTGGTGATTCCAATTTCTGCGGGGCCCTCATTTAAAGGTGTTATCGATCTGGTGACAAAGGAAGCTTATTCATACACTCCAGAGGGAGATGGTATAGGTAATAAGATTGAGATTCCTGCCAATATGTCATCACAGGTGGATTCACTCAGGCAAGCTTTGATGGAGTCGGTTGCTGAGACCGATGAAGAACTGATGAATGCCTATTTTGAAAAAGGGGAATTATCTGATCAGGAGATACGGAGCGGCTTGGCAAAAGGGGTTCAGGCTGGAAGTATTTATCCGCTTTTATCCGGCAGTGCCACCCTGAATGTCGGGATAGATCAGTTGCTTACTAAAATTGTAAATCTTTGTCCTGCACCCAGTGTGCGCACCAGTGTTACAGTCCTGGAGAATGATCAGGAAAAACAGTTAACTTGTGATGAAAAAAGTCCTGCGGCTGCATTTGTTTTCAAATCGATTTCTGAAGAGCATCTGGGAGAGATAAATCTGATCCGTGTATTCTCTGGTAACATACAAACCGGGATGGAGCTGAACAATCCGGAACGGGGCAATAGCGAGAAAATTGGCAGCATGTTTTATTTACGAGGGAAAGAGAGGACTGAGACCTCTGAGATGGTCTGTGGTGATATTGGAGGGGTATTGAAATTAAAAGATACTCATACCAATAACTCTCTGGTGGACAAGAGTGCTCGCTTTAGATTCCCGCCTACAGAATTGCCTGAGCCGGTGGTCAGTGTTGCAATCGATGCCAGCAAGAAAGGCGATGAAGAGAAGATAGCGGTTGGATTAGCCAAGCTTCATGAGGAGGATATAGGCTTTACGTATAAGTATCATGCTGATGTTCACCAGTCGATACTCTCCGCAATGGGAGATATTCATTTGGATATAATTCTGGACAATCTCAAAAACCGTTTTAAAGTGGAAGTGGTACGTAAACCCCGCAAACTTTCTTATCGTGAAACGATCACCAAGCCGGTAAAATATGTTGAGTATACTCATAAGAAGCAGTCCGGTGGTGCTGGTCAGTATGCAAAAGTGTGTATAGATCTTGAACCGCTTCCAAGAGGGACGGGCTATGAGTTTGTGGATAAAATTGTAGGTGGAGTTATTGATCAGGTCTTTCGTCCCAGTGTTGATAAAGGTGTACGAAGTAAAATGGAAGAAGGAATTCTGGCCGGATATCCTATTGTAGATGTCCGGGTTTCACTTGTAGATGGAAAGACTCATCCGGTTGATTCAAAGGACATTGCTTTTCAGATTGCTGGAAGAGAAGTATTTAAGAAAGCATTTGAAAGTGCTTCACCGATACTTCTGGAGCCGGTGGTTAATTTGAGTGTGACTGTTCCGGAGGAATCTACTGGTGATATTATGGGTGATCTTTCTTCAAGACGCGGAAAAATTGGTGGGATGAATCCGAGTGGTAAAAAACAGATTATTACTGCAAAAGTGCCTGAAGCTGAGGTGCAGAACTATTCTACCACACTGAGATCTCTGACTCAGGGACGGGGATTTTTCACCAAATCGTTCTCTCATTACGAACCGGTTCCTTTTGAGCTGGCAAAGAAAGTTATTGAGAGTTCAAAGAGGGAAGAGACAGTGGAAGCCTGAGTCGGTTCTTTTTCTGGAAAATTATGTAGATTTTAACCCCTTAATGGAATGAACCATAAAGGGGTTAAATTATTTAAGATGGAATCAGTAGATTCATCGATTGTCGTTGATTTAACCTAATTTCCGCAGTTGAGGTGGATGCAGATGTGTAAGATATTAGATGATAAGCCTTGAACGCGGTGCAGGCCTTATCAGCAAAGCGGTAATGAAAACGGTGCTATAGCACCGGATACCCTACGCTTAAAGAACGGAAGTGACA
>CAYPMS010000234.1:0-3451 GCA_964411655.1 uncultured Fibrobacter sp. | reverse complement strand
AAGGTTTACTTAGGGTTTTTCTTCAAATAACCTGCCAAGTCCATAAATGGATAGCGCAGTGCTATAGCTATAGCCAACATCATTTGAACAAGCATTTTCCGGATAGACGACTCCTTCACAGGCACATCTAAATTTTTCCGTAAGAAATGGAATGCAATCAATGTTTTCAAAATTTTGCTTACACTCAACCACCCTTTTGTCTTTTCCTGATTTTTTTGTTAAATATAAGAAGTTACCAGATTTGTCAAGCAAATAATAGACAGCAACATTTTTATTATCATATTTTCCTCTGGCTTCCAGCCACCACTGAGAGCCTATCTTTTTTATCGTTATATGGATGATTTTAAGATTGTATGTTAATGGTCTCAGATTAATTAAATCCATGGGTTCAGACGTACTTACCAAAATATATTTGTTATAAACAATCGAATCAGGGCCATATTTTTGGGTAATTGAATAACCAATGAATTCTTCATTTGGCGGGTATTTTTTTCTCAGAAATGAAACGAATGCATCCATCCCTGTATCCATGTTGTTATTTTCAATTATTAAAGTTTGAGATGGGGTAACAAGCAAATTATGATTTGCATTGTTAATTTCGAAATCCTCTGCAATCAATGACTTTAACCTGTTTGTATCTATTAATATGGAAAATGTGTTCTTGGTTTTGTCCCTCTCAGCAAGAAGGATTCGTTGAGGACTATGGCAAGATAATCCTGCAGCAATAAAAATGAATAGGATTAATAGTGTTTTTTTCATCTCTTTTTTTGTTATATGTTTGATCTTAAGCTTATTATTTTTTTAAAGTAGGTTTGGTTTTATCTCTATTATTGTTTTAAATTGAGTATATTACCAAACCTACTATTACTCCTTGTTTTTTTACAAGGATGGAAGTATATGAACTGTTTTTCTGACAATATGTTTGCAGTACCCGTTCGGTCCTACATGTTTATTACAGATACATCCATTAATACTTCCGTAAAAAATCCACCAGCTCCACGTATACGTAAAATCACAAGATGCGCAATTTACACCTTCGCATTCATGTTCAATAATGATCTGTGGCCCATCTCCATTCTCCTGGCATATGTTTAAAAAGAGGTTGTTATTATTCCTGGCAAGTTTTATAGCAGATTTAATGAAGTACAGATTCGTATCCGCAGCGGTCAATCTGCCAAATAGAATAAGATAATAGTGGGCACTATCAGCACGCAGGGTATCCTCAATGCTGTTAAAATACTTCATAAAAGCCATGGAATCCACTTTGTATTCCGAGCTGGGATATTCGTTCTGATAATTGTGGGTCATACCGTTTTCAAACAATGATGCCAGATGGGTGGTTTTACTATCGAAAATCGCCTCGCCATTCGGATTAATGTAGGCAATTTTTATCAGACAGGTATCCGAACTTTTCAGAACGGGATTGTTCAAAACAGCTTTTTCCTTTGAGCAGGAAAACAAAACAACTGCAGCTAATGCTATTACTATTATAGCGCTTCCGGTTATAATGATAATCTTTTTCATTTTTTAATTTGTTTGGATTTAAATACTTACTTGGTTTTTTTAGATAGATTTCTTTATTTTTCTAAACTGATTAACGAGAAATTTGTTGGTAGCTTATCACGATACGTTCATTGAAGCTTCTTTGATTTTATGATGCTGATTTAGTCGGTCAAACGATACTAAGTTCCCCCGGGGAGGAAATAACCCTTGAGTCCTACCCATACCGAATGCGCTTTTCCTCCAGGCACAGATAACTCGGGGGTAAGGCAGGGTGTTGTTATGTGCGGGGGGGGGTAAGTGATTGAATTAGTGGTGTTTATGTTCTTGTAGAAATTACTCATGAGCCCAGAAAAAAGGAAACACATCCAACTCCGGTACATGCGAGAGAGGTATTGCCTGGTAAACCTTTTGCGGCAGAAGAGCCCTAAAGTCGCTGAGAAAAACATGGAGAGTCTTAAGTAGTTGAATGCGGGCTCAAATATAATCAAAATATCTTTTTATTGGGTCATTTTAAAAGAATTTTTTTTGATGATTACATTATTCATAAACAGGTTGAAAGATTGTGTTGAATTAACTATCTTCAGGCCATGATATTTTAGTGTCAACCGTTCAAGGCTAAATTGTATGGGAATGTAATGTACACAATTTCGTTTTTAAATTTCAAAGAACCCCAAATGAGCGACAGTTCAATTGTGTTTGATAAGCAGAGGCTGAGGTATGGGATGATGGGTAACGGTAGCGCTGTCGGAGGCCTGGCAGCCATTGGCGTCGCTTACCGTCACGCTGTAGGTACCGGGTTCCGTTACCGTCAGCGCCTGTCCTTTGTAACCCGTGCTCCAGACATAGGAACTGAAGCCTGCTCCTGCATCCAGCACCACCGCTTCGCCGGCGCACACCGTTATGTCGTTGAGAGTAACGATGGGTTCTGAGGCGGTAACCACAGCCGAGCCGGTGGCTGTGCCGGGGCAGTCGCTGCCCGACATGCTGAGCAAGGCATAGGTTCCTGCTTCCGTGGCGCTGATCACATAGGGCCAGGGCCCGTTATAGCCTGATACCCCGGGCTGGGGGACACCGTTGAACGACCAGCTGAAACTAAAAGGTGGCAGGCCTCCATAGGCCGTGATATACACCTCTGTCGGAGTACCTGTAGGCAGACAAATGTGACCCCCTCCCGACATCACGCCTATGGCACATTCCCCTCTCGGCGCGGTGATTGACCCGGATATGGTACATTCCCCGTCGGTAAACCAGGCCACGAGGTTATGCACCTGCCCGTCGCAGGGAATATTTTTGATCGAAAAATTGCTCTGTCCCTCAAAGGGAGGAGAGATAACATCCATAAGCCCCGAATTGAGATCTTTCACTATCAAACTCCCAGTTGCCGGAGGATACATGAACCCCACCAGGCCATTGATGTTAAAAGTGTTGTTACTTGTATTGCAGGGGGTAGTATCGGCCTGAATGAAGGTAATGATACAGGGTTGGTTATATACCGGATTGCAATCCAATACCCCGGCGCCCGGCTGGCCTCGGTTGGTCTGGGACATGGTAATTATATAGCTTAATGGAGGAGAATAGCAGCCCGAATGAACGTACATTAAATAATAATATTTCCCGGCAATCACTTCAATGTTAAGAATTACTCCAGGAGGTGAGATTGCTCCAAGAGAATTACAAGTCAGTACATGTACATTATTTAAAGAATCGGTACATAAATCACCCATGGATTCAAAATGACCCCAAACAATATTTGGGAAATATGCATATGGACAAGATGGGGCCGGTGGTATATGTTCAATCATAATTTGTACCGGCCCACTGCTTATAGCTCTAAAATAAAACCAATGAACACAATTAATAACTCCTGGACCAAAACAGGTATAACTAGGCCCTGTTTGAGCTAAGTTGCACCAGTTATTCGAAGGTTGAATAATAGGTTCTCCACAGA
>CAYPMS010000233.1:0-3473 GCA_964411655.1 uncultured Fibrobacter sp. | reverse complement strand
TCAGGGGATATAGGAATAAAAAATTAGATCTCAGATTTCTTATTCCATTAAATAATTCGTCCTCACAATAAAATCCCACTAAAACAGTATTTTTTTGATAATGGTCAACCAAATAGCTATTTTTATAGGCCACTTAAGTATATTTTCCTATTTTTAAATATTTGCGCGCCTTTATTTTCCAGGAGTCCTTAATATGAATGACAAGAATCATGACAATTTCTTCGATGAACATTCTCAGGATCAGCAGGCATCTCAGGATCTGCTTCAGATGATCAATGATTTTGAGCAGAAAACACCCGCAAATATTAAAGTAGGATCCAAGGTTTCTGGAACAGTCTCCCGGATCGGTTCTGAATTCGTGTTTGTGGATATTGGTGGAAAAAACGAAGCCATGATTAAAAAACTGGAACTAACCGGTGAAAACGGCGAGATTACTGTTAAAGAGAAAGACAAAATTACTGCATACGTGGTTTCCAATAACGATAATGAGACAATTCTCAGCAAGAGTATCAGCGGGCATTCATCAGCGGTTCAGGATCTCTACGATGCACTCAACAATAAAGTTCCGGTTCAGGCCAGAGTGACTGGTGTAAGTATCGGCGGATTGAATCTTAAAATTATGGGACACAGGGCTTTCTGCCCGATCAGCCAGATCGATGTAAAATTTACTGAAGATGTCAACAGTTATCTGGGCAGGAACCTGGATGTAATGATCACCCGGATCACAGAGGGAGGAAGAAATATTGTAGTAAGCCGCATTCCTCTTCTGGAAGAAGGGTTAAAGACAAAACTGGAAGAACTGGAAAAAGCTGCCGAACAAAAGAAGGTTCTTCAGGGAAAGATCTCCAAGATCACTGAGTTTGGACTTTTTATTGATTTAGGTGGTCTGGAGGGTTTGGTGCATATCTCTGAGGTTTCCTGGGAAAGAGCGGAGAAACTGGATGAGTCCTTCAAGGTCGGTCAGGATGTAGAAGTTATCGTTCTGAAAGTGGAGAAAAAACAACCGGTCAGGAATTCTAAAATTTCCCTTTCGATAAAGCAGGTGTTTGATAATCCCTGGAACAGTGTTTCTGAAAAGTTCTCAGTTGGCCAATCAGTTCAGGGAAAAGTCACACGCATCACCAATTTTGGCGCATTTGTCGAGCTCATACCCGGTGTTGAGGGAATGGTTCACATTTCTGAGATGTCCTGGGTCAAAAGAGTCCATCATCCTTCTGAAGTCGTTCAGGAAGGCAATTTAGTACAGGTGAATATCTTAAGTATAGATGAGAAAAAGAAATCAATTTCTCTCAGTCTCAAGGATATTTCCAATGATCCCTGGCGTGATGCAGATTACCGCTTCCCTGTAGGATCGGAAGTTACCGGAACTGTGGCAAAAAAATCCAGGTACGGTTACTTTATTGATTTGGCAGAAGGAGTAACCGGACTTCTTGTTTTCGCCAACATAGCTGCTGATAAAAAAGATTCTTTGAATGCAGGAGATTCTGTTAAGGTAATTATAGAATCGGTGGATACCGAAAACCGTCGCATTTCTCTTTCCTATGGGATGAAAGAAGCAAAACAGGATCAGCAGGAAATCAGCGAATTCATCAAAAAGCAGGGCAAGGCACCTGGTAATAAAAATGAAGCTTCCAGTGAATTTGGAGAAGCATTACTGGCAGCATTAAAAAACAGAAAATAATGGAGAATTAAAAATAATGCATGTATTGGCTGTTGGGGGAGCCGGGTATATCGGTAGCCATGTAGTAAGGGCTTTACTGGACAGAGGCCACAAGGTAACGGTTTTTGATAATCTATCAAGTGGCGGAAGGGAAAATCTTTTTCCAGAAGCAGCTTTTATTCATGGTGATATTTTGAATTATGAGCAGATCCGGCAGGCTTTAAAAGGAGGTATAGATGCTTTCATTCATCTGGCCGCCTTTAAGGCTGCAGGCGAATCGATGATTACACCTGAGAAGTATTCGATCAATAATATTAACGGAACTATAAATCTTTTAAATGCTGCCATGGATTGCGGTGTTAAAAAAATGGTCTTCTCCTCCTCCGCTGCAATATATGGTGAACCAAAATATCTTCCGGTAGACGAGTCCCACCCTTTGGAACCGCAAAACTATTATGGTTTCACGAAACTGGAAATTGAAAGATTTCTTCAATGGTATGACAGGTTAAAGGGATTGAGGTATGCTGCTTTGCGTTACTTCAATGCAGCCGGTTATGACGTTGATCAGAGAATATATGGTTTAGAACGGAAACCCGAAAATCTGCTTCCTGTGGTTATGGAAACTGCTGTCGGCATCCGTCCCCAATTATCGATTTTTGGAGATGATTATGATACTGAAGACGGCACCTGTATTCGGGACTATGTACATGTTAATGATCTGGCAGATGCCCATGTTAAATCGCTGGAATATATAGCGGAAAAAGACAGCAGTATAACAGTTAATCTGGGAAGTCAGAACGGGATCAGTGTAAAAACGATGGTGCAGAAAGCACGCGAAATCACCGGGAAAGCGATTCCAGCCCAAATCGTTGCCCGTCGACCCGGTGATGCTGCAAAAATGATAGCATCATCGAAGGAAGCACACAGGATTCTTGGCTGGAAAGCCAAACACAGTGATGTTGATACTCTGATAAGCAGTACATGGAGAGTATATAAAAAACATTTCCCGGCTGACTAAACGGGAATTACCTTCCTGACAGATCTTTGACTGCCTTGTTTAAAGCACGTATCAGTGGATTTGCAAATGGTTTTCGGGAATAACTTACCACCTCTTTTAATTTGATTCGTTTTTTGAAAAAAGAGTAAAACATCGGTTTGGTATTTTTTCCAGTACCATTTAGTTCACAAATCAGCTTTCCATCCTTATCCCAGACTTTAAGATGTAAATTGGCAATTGCGGTGTTTTTTACCGGTCGCTCATAGCTGGGTCCACCTCGGGCATCTCTCCAGGCATTCTGGGTTGTTATTTTCTGCTGAAGACTGCAGGAATGAAGCATTACCACAAAATCTGAACCGCTTTTTCTGGCGATTTCCCGAACAGAATCAGGTAAACTGTAAATGTCTGCACTATCATTCGAAAAGGACATGTTTCTTAGCGAAGAAGTTTCGATATTCTCATTTGACACAGATGTGAGCCTTTGAGACAGTGAGTTCAATACCAGCTGGTTTGCTGCATAACAAAAAAATGAATCGCTGAATTCGCCGCTCAATTCTGATGTTTTATCTATATATATACTGTCCAGTGGTATAAAGAGAAATTTGCCTGAATATAATGATAAAAAGCGGCAATCCTGTGAGTTATCGGCTTTACCTGAAAAACTCAGACAAATAATAATCAGGAGAATGGAAATATCTTTCTTTTTCATTTTAAACCTATTCATTTACTGGTTTCATTTCCGGCAGTTATAAAGAGTATATCTTATTGGACTGCTTTATACAAACAATTGTATCGCAGTGTTTATTGTTTTGAGTG
>CAYPMS010000232.1:0-3489 GCA_964411655.1 uncultured Fibrobacter sp. | reverse complement strand
ACAGGGTGCCAACACTCTTTTTTCTAACTTTCCATACTTAAGTCAGATTAGCCAGGTGAAATTAAACTACCTTTAATTACTGCGTCCATGATTTCCTTCCCCCTTGGAACCGCTTAACTCACCATCTTTGTATTACCCTAATGGACAATTTGGGATAAAATATAGCTTTGTTGGCAGAGTCCCGATTTCCGGGAATAGAAAATATTGTATCAGTTAATTCTTATTTTTTTGCATCTAATCGGTAAATATTGTCTGATTAAACCAAAATTCCGCAGTTGTTCTGTATTGAGGAAGGATTTCAATTCGTTTACAGACATGCACTTGCTGACTCCTTTTTTCTGCAGCAGTTTTTTAGGGCCGCTATCATGTTCTGGTGTTTGACTTCTGTATCCATCAGGCTATCCACAGCTATTAATTCTTGATTTATTAAGGGTCTCGCTGTAATTTTGTTCAACTGCAATGTTTTTCAATCCTAATCCGGGCAATTTAGGTTTAACAATCCTGAAATTTTATTTAACCTTTGAAGAGGTGATAACGTGATAAAGAAAATTTGTTATCTGTCGATAATTTTGGCTGCCGCAATATTTCTGTCATGTTCAGAAAAACCGGAAAGCACATCTGATGTGGTAAATAAAACCATATTGAGCCGACGCAGTATCCGTAAATACAAAAACCTCAAGGTATCAAGAGAGATACTGAATGTTATCATAAAATCAGCTATTAATGCTCCGAGTGCCAAAAATAAGCAGCCCTGGGAAATCCGCGTTGTTACAACACCCCGTCTACTCGAAAAGATCAAGGCCACAGGTGCAAACTTTTACGATGCTCCTGTACTTATTGTTATTGCCAATGATACCGCTAACCCTTATGGCGAGTTTGACTGCGGAATTCTATCCCAGAATATCATGCTGAGTGCAGAATCCTTTAATCTTGGAACCTGTGCTTTAGGAAGTCTGGCACATGCTATCAGCAGTAACACTCCGGAAGCGAATTCTGTTCTGGCTGAATTAGTTTTTTCTCCGGGATATAAGCCGATTTTGGGCATTGCCCTGGGTCATAAGGACGAATTCCCTTTGGCAAAACTACGTGATACTTCTAAGGTGAAATTTCTTTATTAGATTCTTGTACTCTCAAGTCAGTAGAGACAAAGTAAGATCTGTCTCTACCTCATCTCTTTCCACCAGCGAAAAATGTAGTATTTTATTAAGTCAGTTTGAGAAAAATTCATCATAGCAATAAAAGGTTAAACAGATTATGAATCGATTCTCCATTGGGGCTGATTTTAATCACAGCGGTAACAAAAAATGTGCAGTATGCGATAAAGTCTTTAAATTCAGCGATATTCAATGGGATGGTAAAGATATTGAGTATAATAGCGATACGCTATGGATAGATTCTTTCTGTTCAAAAAGATGTGCTCTGGTTTTGAAAAAAAAAGCCGAGTACGAAACCAGGTTGGCAAATATCGACAACATACTCTGGAAAAGCGGAGTCCCGGAAATTTATATCAGATGTTCATTTGAGAATTTCCGGCCGGAGACACAAAACCATCTCAGGGCAGTGGATTTTTTAAAAGCGATCACTCTTCCCCTGAAAAAATCGATTCTGTTGATTGGTACATGTGGAACAGGGAAAACTCATCTGGCAGTAGCTACCATGCGCAAACTGCTTCTAAGCAATCCGGATTCTAATCCACTTTTTATTAGTGCACCCAAGCTCATTGGAGAAATAAGGGCCGGCACAGTAGGGGAAAGTGAATTCACCGAAGAAGAAGTAATTGCCAAATATACTACCAATCGATTTCTGGTCATAGATGACATAGGGGTAGAAAAACCCTCCGCATTTGTAGCACAGTGCTGGTATCGCATTGTAGATACCCGTATCTCCAACGGTCTTCCCACATTGTTTACCTCAAATCTTCGTCGCGAAGAGGTCACCGAGCAGATGGGTCCCAGAGTGGCATCCAGACTCTTTGGATGCACTACAATCCCTATAGACGGAACGGATAAGAGGGGACAGAGACTATAGACATGCCCATGCATCACAGGTTTTGCAAAACTGTAGCGATATTTGAATTCAACTCATCACGCCTTCTTTAAAATCAGAGGTTCCCGATACTTTGTACAAAAAACGATATGAAGAATAACCATCGAAAGAGATTGGGGCATTTTTTCTCTCCTTCATTTTCGTAAACCTGAAAAATCCTGAAACATTTGCAATCATTGGACCAAACCTCAAATTTGTCGTAATTATAGGGTCATGCCCTGTGAAATTGGATACGGGAATGAATATGGGAATGGGATATCAGAATCGCGTGATCCGGCATAAATATTGATGCATTAGATTTAGATCAGAAAGGGGATAACCAGAATCACGAGGGGTTGATCATGAAAACGGTTTTTGCACTATTTTGGGATCTTCAGACCGCTCAACAGGCAGTAGAGAATCTCTTGCAGGAGGGTTTCTCTGAAGAGCAAATGAATGCCATTGTTCAGGAACTAGTAGCAAAGGAGTTGGAGATAACCGATCCAAAAACCATGGTTCTTAAAACCGATCAGTTGGATCCCAAAAAGATCAGCGGCCTTCCCTCTCTTTTTACAGGTAAAAAAGGAATAAGCATTTCTGATGTGGGTCGGGTGCTTGCCAGCGGTACAATCGCTGTAGAACTTACCGGAGGTGCTGCTGTTCAACCACATGGTGGGCTCAAACTAATGCTGCAGAAATTCAGTATCCCTGAAAAGATTGCAGACACTTATACCAGGGGACTGATGGCAGGAGGAGTTCTTTTTTGTCTGAGAACAGAAGATATCATGCAGGGTAAGGCAATCCAACTGTTAAAAGAATATAAAGGAGACCAGGTGTACAGCGTTCAACCAAGTACGCCGACAATTTGAACTCATTTGTACTTTAGTCGGATTGTCTTTTTTTCGGAAAAGATTGCCTATAATTATATTCTGCATCGTCCAGTCTGTCGAAAATTCCCCCAAGGCGTTCCAAAACCCCTGCAATGTAATCAGAAATGGAAAATCTGTAACTCTAAACAGATACCCTGCCCCGCCACCTAAATGTACTGTCCACCCCCGATAGAATTATCTGTAGCGGTTGGCACAAAAATACGAGCCCAGACCAGGATCGTAACGACTACAAACGGAAGTCAAAGCAGACCTTCCAACCGTGATGCTAAAGATCCATACAATTATTTGATACAGGATAAATATACAAGTCTTTGAAGATTCGGTAGATTGGTTTAAATATTAAAAACGCTTAAGCCTTTAACAGCAGCACCTGTAAGACTTATTTTGAAGAGAATATTACTGTTATGATCATTAAACCTAAAATCCGCAGACTGCGGAATTGGGGTTAAAATTTGACCAGGTATTCACTTTAAACGGAAATACGATCTTATGAGACAATACAATTGGGGCATAATAGGAACCGGTTCCATTTCTCATCATTTTGCACAGGGTCTCAGGGATGCTTCTGGTGCCA
>CAYPMS010000231.1:0-3541 GCA_964411655.1 uncultured Fibrobacter sp. | reverse complement strand
GGATGCACAAGGGTTTTCACTTATTGCAAGTTCTACCAGTCCAAACGCTGCACCTATGTTGGTAAAACTGCGCTGCGAGCCCGCAGCCCTTTCGCTTGAATTAAACGCGGAAAACCTCGGAATCATAATGGATTTGTATAACAACAGCAGTTCACATCAGGAAATAAATAAACTGTTTTACAACGAGATTCCGGTTCCGCAGAATGCAAAAACGTACGGGAATATCATTTATTTGACTGGTAGGGCTCCAGACGAGATCATTCAGGATTACAGTAATATGCTACTTAATAATGGCTGGGAGCTTACGGATGCCCTTGGCATGAAGCGGTTTTATAAAAAGACCATAAATGGAGAAGAAATTATAATCTCCGTGCTGTGCCAACAGGAAGGCGGGCCGCAGAATACAGATATCCTAACCGTTATTCGATTCAACCTCGAGCCTTTGCCCGCCAAAAAGGATGATCTTGAACAGGATCAGCAGGACGTCCGGGCGTTGGTAGAAGCCTTCGGGAAAACGCTCCAGAAGGTCTCCCTCTCGGCCCCTAAAGATGTGGTGGGCACAAGCATTGAAGAAAATTACAGCGGTTATGTGACGCCTGAGCTGCTGCAAAAATGGCAGGCTGATCCGCAAAGCGCACCCGGACACGTGGTTTCCAGCCCATGGCCCGACCGCATCGATATACTGAGAATGGAAATAGTCGATAAAAACCAATACACAGTATACGGGGAGATTATCGAGATTACAAGCGTTGAACTTGTAAACGGCGGAGCTGCAGCCAAGCGTCCGGCCACGATTGATGTGCAGAAGGTAAACGATCGCTGGCTTATCAGCGGTGTGACGATTGGCGAATACATGCAGCGTGGTCCTGTTGTCTATGAAAATACCCGCTATGGCTTTCGATTCTACCTGCCGGAAACCTGGAAAGGGTATTTAATAGCTGAGGAACAATGGAAAGGAACAAACAATGGGGAACTTTCCGAAACAGGCCCGCAGCTTTTGATACGGCACCCGGATTGGACTCAGGAAGCTCCACGCCAGGACATCCCTATTATGGTTTTCACGCTTGAGCAGTGGAACGCCTTACAGAAGGGAGATTTTTATGTTAGCGCAGCACCTATTGGTCCGAGTAAACTGGGCAGCAATTCCGTATACGTCTTTGCGCTGCCACCCCGCTACAACTATGCCTTCCAAACAGGCTTTGAAGAAGTGGAGGAGATTTTGAAAGGCAATCCTCTTTGGCCTTCGAGTCTATCTGATAAAAATACTGAGACTGGAGAGACTCAAGGAAAAGGGATTGTATTTAAATTTGATTCTTATATCGAACAGGATGGCAGTACGTTAAGTATTGAACCGTCGGGTACAATGAAACCCAGTCCCGAGTTATTGGAAGAGGCAAGAAAAAATAAAGAATCTAAAAAGATAAGAACAGGGTTATTCAGCACTGAACTGGATATCAAGCGAGAAGGTGATGAAGTCTTGCTTACTGCTTACCTTTGCAATATCTCGCAGGAAGATCTGAAGCTTGATTTCGATTGGGGACGCGAATTTGATATCATTATCGCCGATTGTGAAGGCGATGAGATCTTTAGCAGATTCTATGGCGCTGAAATATATATGCCGGCAATTTCCCATCATAAATTAAAGAAGGGTGAAAAACTCTCATTTTCATACACTTGGGACTGTAAAGACAATGACAGAAATAAAGTTGTGCCAGGAAAATACACTATAACCGTAAAAATGCTGCCTATGATTAATTACAAGAGGAATTTCTCTCCTGATGAATTAACTGCGGCAAAGGATATTGAAGTTAAATAATCTCTGAGACCTGCTTTCCGGTGGCAGGTCTTCATTTTTGAGCAAAATAGGAACAAATATGGTTAATCCCGCTTTGAAAATGCGGCAACTATTAGTTTTATCAAGCCTGAAACGCTACATAACTATGAAGGTTCTTCTGCTATTATTATCGGTATTAAAAATTTTTTTCGCCTTGCAGCATTTTATGCCTTTCATGCGTATATAGGGTGAGGAGGTGAGTAGATGCTTGATCTATCCTTCCGGCCGGAGGATTGTATGGAGGAATTTGTATTAAAATATGAAAACAGGCTATATAGAACTGCTATTGCTATCATTGGGAACAAAGCTGATGCAGAAGAAATAGTACAGGATGTATTTGTCAAGGTAATTGAGAAATGCCCGATTTTTCAATCTCCGGAACACGAAATTGCATGGCTTATTCGGGTAACCGTTAACCTTTGCAAAAGTCGCTTGCGATCAAGTTGGTGGAAGAAAACAGTGCCTCTACTTGAGTCTTATCCGGCACAGACAGAAGAACAGAACTATCTGATGGAAGCAATCCTGTCTTTGCCTGCAAAATACAGAATTGTGATTCATTTATTCTATTATGAAGGATATACAACAAAGGAAATTGCAGAGATTACAGAACAAAAGGAATCTACTGTCAGAAGTTTGCTCACCCGAGCACGTCATAAACTAAAATCATTCATTGAGGAGGAGCTGTTATGAAAGATTACAAGAATTATATGGATAATTTGTCGGTTGATGAAACTTTACATGAGAAGATCATGAATCGCTTGACACAAAGATCTACCCACCGACATATTGTAACAAATAACTTCAGAAAATATATATCTATGGCTGCATGTGCCGCGGTAATGCTAATTTTTGTTGTAAGTATCTATCCACATATGAACATATGGAACATAACAACAAACGAAAGCGAGTCAAATATACCAAATACAACAAGAGATTCAAATCCTCTTCAAGACAGATCATATACTAAAGGACAAAGTGGTGCGGTATATCACGATGTTGATGCATCAAAAATTATTAGACAATCAACTTCAGCAAAGGTACCATTTGGATTTGTTTTCAATAACAAGCTGATAGATTTAGTAAAAATCAATTCAGGTATAAAGAATAACGGAGTACGTTGGGAGGAACAGAAATATACAAAGGATGATGTTGAATCTGCTTTACAAATTTCCATAAAAGACCCCGTTCTACCTGACGGCGATTATACGGTAAAACAATATGTTTTAGTAGATGAGGTTACTGATAATATTATTGCATACCAGACGGCTTATTATTATTTCGATAAAAACACATTGGAATTTCAAAATAGATTTAGTGTCTTTTATTTTGCAGAGCAATACTTCAAATCGGACGTACTTGGGCAAATGAAAAATGTTAGTATAACAGACGGAGAGATCAGTATAAGTGATTTTCATGAGCCAATCAATGTACATGTAAAAATGCCTCATGTGAGAAAGCTGTTATATGTGGAGAATGGCATATCAATTGTTGTTGAAGCGGAAGCTGATGTTGTACTGGATGGCAGTATTGTTGATAAAGATAAAAGCCTTGAGAGATATAAACAAACAGACAAGCAACTTATTGATATGATGAAATCATTAATTGAATAACTATTTATTTTGCACCATGTGAAGTATATAGAAGACCGGCGATTACGCCGGTCGATTTGTTTCCTTGAACGTCCGTTTTCGGGAAAAATGCCAAAAA
>CAYPMS010000230.1:0-3608 GCA_964411655.1 uncultured Fibrobacter sp. | reverse complement strand
TCGGGAGTGCTGGATGTAGACTGGACTCACGGGAGATGGGCGAACGGCGGTATATATTTACAATAGGCACTATACTATATAGATACTATCGATTGATATTTAGCTTCTTCAGTCTTTTTCATTAAAGCTCGAAATACTAAACGCAAATACGAAAATCATGCAAATCATAGTTTAATTATGGCCGGAAGTGCCCCAATTAATGGAAAAAAACACTCATTGTCTGGGTTAGATATGGTGCTGTTGATAAGGTAATTGGTGAATGATGTCCCGTTATGATGGGTCATGATTGTACGAGACCAGACATGCCCTTTTATCTTCACCTGCTTTATATCAAGATCATGATTGGTGATTATTACCCCGGAAACATCTGATCCCTTGCCCAATACCACTGATGGTCCTATACTGCTCAGTTTCGCAGCATTGTCAACGTAACCAATTACTGTCCCTTTAAAGTTTGTTCCTTCATCGAAATAGATACCTCCAGTTGTAGTCGAATCCTTCGATCTGTGTCGTATACAGGTGATTACTGTCATTGGACCATATTTAACCCCTTTACCTGCAGATATTGTATCCTGCCCGAAGAACTGGGAATTGAGATAACCTCCATTTAACTTGATTTTTGCGGAACTGAAAAAAAGAGAGCCACTGATATACCCGCCATTAATGATTATCTTTTCGGCAAAAAACTGAGCCCCCTCTATAACCGCTTTATCATTTATACTGAGAGTCCCTGATAAAACGATAACCTTGTTCTTTATTTCAGCATTATCTATGTGACAATCTCCTAAAACCACGATCGTATCGCTTTTCAGAATACATTCTCTTAGTTTATAGTCAGATAAGTTTCCGCTCAGAGCTTTACCATATGAAAGCAGGGAAATATGCGTTTTGTTAAATTTAGCAATTAATTCCGGGATCAGTACAGAGTCAAAAGGCAAGTTTTGAGACTCACGGATGATAAGTTTTTTCTGATAATCCGCAAGAGGTTTTCCTTGGCGCTCACGGTAGATATCGCCATGGTGAAGCACGATATGACCTTCGACAGTCGAACCCTCATATAGAATTAATCCGCCAACATGCCCGGTAAGTGTCAATGATGGTTTCAGAATGGTGGGTATATCTCTTCCAAAAAGCCCGCTGATAGTAAAGGTGGTAATTTGGCGGATTCCCTGAGATTCAATTCTTGTAAAAAGGCCGAATTTCCTGCACTTTAGAATGATTTTTCCGTAATCCTCCAATGATTCTTCAAACCTTTCGGTTTCCCAATCCATAGAATGACCATCACCGCCGTTGAGAAAATATTCTGCCCGGATTATTCCGGATTCTGCCAGAAACCGGGCCTGTGTCTTGTTTAAATAGGCAGCAATCCGTTTACTGGTTAAGCTCGTGTGTTTAAGGGTTAACGGTAGTAAAATCGCAATAGCAGTCAGTATTATCAGAACAGTATACAGGGTATAACCGGACTCTTTATGGAATTTGTGGGGGTTCAAATTTTGCTACTCCCTTATAATAACAGCACCGCAGATTAAGCTATTTTTATCTGAAAGACACTCCCAGAGCAGAACTTTTTCATTGTTTACGGAACCGACATTCTCATGCAGGTCAAATTTTAAATCTTTTAGGTTCTTGCATGCTATCTGATCATTTCTCAATAAAGATCCGTTTTTAAACTGAACAGTGATAAGCGAATCGGTGCGTATTTCTTTGAAGGAGATGGTTGTGGTGGTCCAACTGCTTATTGAACCAATGGCGCTTAGAATATTATCAATCTGTATTTTCTGCAACAAGAGCGTCTGCACGCTGTTGTTTTTGTTTTCCTGTATCCTGAAACCTTTGCTCAGGTCGGTAAAGACAGTCATGGCGTAGACCATGACCGTACTGGAGATAGATATGGTGATAAGGAGTTCTAACAGGGTAACCCCTGAGGATTTTTTTTTTAATATCATGAAACGTATCTCTAATCTCTTATCTTACTAAAGCTTGTGGAGCTTTCAATGTTGCAGAAGAAACGATAACAATCGTAAATTTATTTCCCCTGTAGGGAAACATTCCAGATCCGGTTTAATAAACCGTATTACATTAAAAAATCCACTATTCTCCTCTTCCATAAAAAACCAGCTCACCTCTGACCTTATTACCATCTTTTACTGACATTCGGTATAATGGCAGATCGGAGCCGGTGACCTCTGTGGTTATAATCCATTCCTTGCCATCTACTACTCTTCTTTTTACAGGTATGGCTCTTTTGGGAAATATTCTCAATATAGTTGCTTCCTGTTCCAGAATGCACATTCCAGTCAGAGCCTTTTTAGAATCATGTGCACCTGATATTCTGAAAAGAAATGTGACCAGTGGAACTGCCACAATCAGCAGAATGCTTAAAGCAATCAGCGTCTCCAGAAGAGTGTATCCGTTTTTATATCTAGACACACCTTCAGAAATGATAACTTTTAATATTGAAAACTTCATTTGTCAGCGATCAATCCAGAAGTCTTTACCTTCATTTGACACCAGAATTCGACTTTGTTCAATTTTTTTAAATGTGATATTCCCTATCACTATTCCAGGTTTGGCAACAGTACTTGCTCCGTCCGGCATCTTAACCATTGCAATGGGGCTTGAATGATTCCACATTATCCCGGTTATAGTAATTGATGGTGGTTTAGGTGGTTCTCTCTTAAGTACATTTTTTACCGTTTTTTTCATTGTTGTAATGGTATCTTTTAATGGTTCTTTCTTGAATTGCAGAAATGGATCCCGTTTATTGTCTTTAAATTTCACCGGAATAGTATTAAGTACAAGATTATCTATAGATAATTTTCTGCTTTTTTCTGTTTTAACGGTTTTTACCGGTGATGAAAAAGAGCCACCGGCAATCAAAAAGGCAACATATGAATATAATGCAACAGCAATAATAATGAGAAATGTCAATATTTTTCTGTTCATTTTTGCTCTATTCCATTAAAACAAAATCTACTAATGCTTCGATATCATTTTTACCATTGCCCTTTAATACGAGCTGACGTACTCTGGTAGATTTTGGATAATTTTCTATATGCTCAATAAACTTTCCAATAGAAGAGTAGGAGCCGGTTCCATTGATACTGATAGATGTCTCGTGTCGGTTATTAAGAGTTAATTTTTCACCTACTTCCACTTTTGATGCTTTTAGTCGGGAAGAATCTGCAAACTGGTAGAGTGCTTCAATAATACCGCTTTTCACTTCCGATTCCCGGAGTATCTGAAAGTGCAACAGACTGTCGATTCTTGCAATATCATTTTTCTTCCTGGCTAGTTCATTTGATATGCTTACGGTGTCTTTGGCAACTCTGTATTGCTCAGATGTAATCTTTATCTTTTCGGTTAAAATGATGAAATATGGAATATGAACTTTCAGTACCATATAGATACTCAAGAAGAAAACTGCGAAAACAAAAAAGAAACCAGTCAAATATTTATTCATTTATACTCTTTTCTTACGTAGTGTTTGAAAGACACTATCTGCAAAAACCGAAGCATTTTAACTCAGCCAGCCCACAAAAGATTAAAATAATAGGGTCATCCGGTTTTTTTATGGATACCCCCAATATATTGTGGTTTATCGTAAT
>CAYPMS010000229.1:1420-3632 GCA_964411655.1 uncultured Fibrobacter sp. | reverse complement strand
AAAGCCAGAAAGCTTGCGGTTTCGAGGGAAGATTTAGCATTGGCCGTCGAAACTGCCAAAATGGTGAAAGCCTCTCCTGCACAGGCGATAGCTCTTTTGGCTTATAAATATCTAAAGGCCGGCGATTCAAAATCATCCGAAGAACAAAGGAAAAAATAAATGACAATAGAAGAATTTACAGGTATCACCAAAGCACTTTCAGACCAGCATCGTGTCAGAGCTTTTATGGCGCTTCTGCGCGGCGAATTATGTGTTTGTCAAATTATGGAACTGCTTTCGCTTGCACCATCCACTGTTTCAAAACACATGTCAATTCTTAAAAACGCAGGATTGGTCGAGAGCCGTAAAGATAGTCGGTGGGTGTATTACCGACTTACTGAGTCGATTAATAAACAAGAGATATATGAAATTATAAAGATGACGATCTCACTACTTCAGAATGATCGTGTTATTAACGAAGATAATAACCGGATGAAGATAATTATTTCGAATGGATTGGCTTTATGCAAGAAACAAAAATATTCCTGAATGATGATTCCTCTTTCGAATGCGTTGTTTTTTCATTTGTGCTCCGGCATTTCCGGAGAAATGCATATAAAGTATCCAGCTTTGCTTTTAACAAATCAAAATGAAGATGAGAAAATCGAATTAAATCCGGGATGTTTCAACAAACACACTTGTTGAGTTGTACGAAAGGAAAAAGACAATGAGCAAATTGAAAATCTTATTTCTCTGTACCGGCAATTCCTGTCGTAGCCAAATGGCCGAAGGTTGGGCACGGCATCTTAAAGGCGACATCATAGAGCCATATTCTGCAGGAATAGAGACGCATGGATTGAACCCTAACGCAGTCAAAGTAATGGCTGAGGCAGGTGTTGACATTTCGAGTCATTATTCTAAGCACTTGAATGAAATCAAAGATGTTCTATTTGACTGGGTAATAACCGTTTGCGATAATGCAAATGAGAGTTGTCCGATCTTTCCCGGAAAGGCTAACCGTTTTCATATCAGTTTTGATGATCCACCGAAATTGGCTAAAAACGCCCGGTCCGAGAAGGAGGCGCTTGATCATTATAGACGCGTACGGGATGAAATAAAAAATTTCGTTCAGGGATTGCCTGAAAACCTGATAAAACCGCACTGAAAAAGGAGAATACAATATGGCTTCAAATAAGGATAACAACGAAAAACTTAGTCAGCTTGAAACGAAGGTTGTAGAGGAGGAAAGAGCGCTTAATTTTTTCGATAAATATCTTTCGGTCTGGGTTGCGGTGTGCATAATTCTTGGAACTGCTGTTGGATATCTGTTTCCAAAAGCCGCAAAAACGCTTGGAGGGATTGAAGTCGCCAACGTCTCTTTGCCTGTAGCAATTGTGCTACTTATTATGATGTATCCTATCATGCTGAAGATCAGTCTCAAGGAAGTAATGGCGGTTGGCAGGAACAGCAAACCTTTGTTTTTAACCATAGCAGTCAATTGGGCAATAAAGCCCTTCTCCATGGCTCTCATTGCCTGGCTTTTTATGCGTACATTCTATTCGAGTTTGATTCCCGCCAATTTGCAAAGTGAATACATTGCCGGAATGATTCTTCTGGGTTTGGCTCCCTGTACAGCAATGGTGCTTGTGTGGACCTATCTTGCCAAAGCGAATATTCATTACGCGCTCGTACAGGTATCTGTAAATGATCTTATAATTCTGGTACTCTTTGCTCCATTGGGAAAATTCCTCCTGGGAGTGACCACCGATTTTCCTGTGCCACTGGCAACGATTTTCTTTTCTGTGTTGTTTTATGTGGCGATTCCGCTCCTGGCTGCAGGTCTGACGCGGTATTTTGTAATTAAGAATAAAGGTGTCGAGTGGTTCGAATTACATCTTGTCAAAAGGCTCGATTGGGTCACTCCGTTGGGATTGCTCATAACTCTCGTTTTAATTTTCATTTTTCAGGGCGCTAAAATTATCAACCACCCGCTTCATATACTGCTCATCGCAATTCCCTTGATTATCCAAACCTACCTGATCTTTTACATTGGATATTTTGGTGCAAAAGCTCTCAAGATACCCTTCCAGGAAGCTGCGCCTTCTGCGTTCATCGGAGCGAGTAATTTCTTTGAGCTTTCGGTCGCAGTCGCACTGATTCTTTTTGGTATGAATTCAGGTGCCACACTGGCCACTGTTGTGGGGGTACTGGTTGAAGTGCCGGTCATGCTATC
>CAYPMS010000229.1:0-1320 GCA_964411655.1 uncultured Fibrobacter sp. | reverse complement strand
ACTTTGGGCCAAAAAGCCTTGACGGTACCTGCTGCGAGAAACTTTCAATGCCGGAGTTTATCGCTCTCCAAAAGATTGCAAATACTAAAAACTGTCCTGTACAGGAGATCGGAATAAAACTCGGTTTTACAAAATCCGGAGCCACACGTATAGTAAACAGGTTAGAAAAGAAAGGTTTTGTTAAGAAACACAAGTTTCAGAATGATGCTCGTGTCTGTTGTATTATAATTACAAGTAAAGGTCAGCAGGCACTTGATTCTGCTGATAATATTTGTATATCCAAGCTGGAACAATTGTTATCTAAAGTGCCGGTTAATTCGCAAAAAAGCATCAAAGATGCGCTCGTTGAAATGGCTAAGGCCCTGAACAGGTAACCAATTTTTTTTTTTTTAATAATAGTTGACGACATCAACCAAAGGAGGTTTAATCGTGAATACGTTTCTCAAAACGGCTGAGTACTTCTTGCTGATAACCGCAGAGTTAACTGTGCTATTTCTGGGTATCAGCACTATCGTCGCTTTAGTCCTGCAGTATATCCCTGATGAAAAACTCAGAAAATGGCTGTCAAAGGGTGGTATTTTCGGCAATTTCATTGGAGCAGGTGTCGGTGCTTTGACTCCATTTTGTGCATGCTCAACCATCCCGATGACCCTTGGGTTGTTGAATGCAGGAGCACCATTTGGACCGGTTATGTCTTTTGTGATTGCGTCGCCATTACTGAATCCTGTCATTTTGACAATGATTGCTGCCATGATGGGGTTAAAAGCATGTATAGCTTACTTTGTTGTAACATTTTTCGGGGCAGTCCTTTTCGGAATAGTTCTTTCTAAAGCAGGCGGGACTGGTATGGTTAAGCAATTATCTCCAAAAAAGTCCTGCTGCTGTTGCAGTGGTAACACCTCAACGCCTATTAACTTTATGCAAAGATTAAGATCAGCTTTCTTTTCTGCGTGGGGCGATTTCAAAAATGTTCTGGTTTATTTACTAATTGGTGTTGGAATTGGTGCTGCAATTTATGGGTATATACCGCAAGATTTTGTCATGAAAATTGCCGGACAACAAAACTATTTCGCTATTCCAATTGCTGCAATCATTGGTGTTCCACTTTACATTAGAGCAGAAACAGCTATACCAATTGGCCTGGCACTCATGAAAAAAGGAATGAGCATGGGAGCTGTTATCGCGTTGATCATTGGTGGGGCAGGAATAGCCATTCCGGAAATGGCTATGCTGGCGAGTATTTTTAAAAAGAGATTGGTAGCAGGTATTATCGCAGTTATTTGGGTAACGGCGGTAGTTGGAGGATACCTGTTCAATATG
>CAYPMS010000228.1:0-3673 GCA_964411655.1 uncultured Fibrobacter sp. | reverse complement strand
TACCCAAATTTTGCTCCGTTGCACTGCGCAAAACTTCGCCATGCGTCGAACGTTGTTTGCAATTGCCAACCAGCCCAAGAGAAGGAGGCCGCGCTGAAGAAGAAAGAAAAAGAAACGGCATTAAAACCTTTTGAAGACAAGTCAACCTCAAAAACAGATTGGAGAAAGCCATGGTAAAATTGAACAAGAAATTTCAAGTTGTAGGATTTGTTGCACTATTATCAACGACGTTTTTGAACATTTCATGCGATGATACATCCCCGACAGCCAGTTCGAGTAACAAATTCGGTGTTGTAGCATCTACATGGGGTTCAAGCGGGAAAGTGGATGTTTACTTCATTTCCAATAATATACCGGAAAAGATACCGGCATTTACAGTAAACAATCAAGACGTTGCGCCGACATTTGAAGACGGTTTTTTGTATTGGGAAGTAGAAAATGTTAATAGTGGCTCAACCGTGAATTACACCATTAATTATGACGGCACGGCTCTTTCTGGCTCTTTCGTTATCCCTGGCTCTGTGACTCTTGTTACTTGTAATGGAGCACAATGCAATAATTACTATGCAAACTCACAGACCACAGATATTTTGAAGTCCAATTCGTATACCTTTTCATGGACAGCATCAAATGCAAGCTCCTACATGATTTCCTATGATTATACTGATGGCGATGAAGACGTTTATAAGTATGACATTTTTACCAATGCTACTGATTTCACTGTAACTCCTTCTGATTCCATCCGCTGGGGCATTGATTTCTACGTGGCGGTTTATGGCTCTAATCAGATAAAAGCCGGCAGAACTCCTGATGTTAGTTCATCCAACGCATACGTTTATCATGATATAAGAGGGCCTCGATTCAATGCTGATATTGATGTCGTAAGCTCATTAAGTAAGCGTATGATTCAAGATTCGCAATTGGAAAAAGCGGAGGCAAATTTTTTAAAGGAAATGCACGAAAAACTTATCAAGATTTCAGAATAGAAAACAGAAGAGCGCGGCCGGAAGAATGGGCTGGTTGTCAACAGACAAACAACAGCGCCAGCCCAAAATTGACGTTCCGGCTGGGGCATTCACGGCAGGCGGCAGCTTCGCAAGCCGCCTGTCCGTTCATGTCCACCAGCCTACACTTGGCGTTTACCAAACGCCACAACTTCGGGCGAGTGGCGCAAACGTTATGCGAAATAAAGCGAGCAAAATTAATACAGGCGGCGGCAAGAGAAAACAAAAATTATTATAGAGTTACCTAATTGTAAGGATTATTTCTATGACAAGTCTTTTAGAACGACGTTTAAACCTTTTTAAAATTAAGCATTCAAAAATATTTAGTACAGGATTGCATCAATTGGCACAAAACCACGCGAACCAAACGACCTTGACTGAAGGTGCAAAAAATGCACAAATAACAGAGTTCATATGCGATTGGTTAAGGAAGTACTTCTTTGGAATTCAAATTATAGGAACTTACGACGAATGTGGAATTAATGCGATTTATACTCAATATTATTCTCGTTATCCAGAAGAACTATCTGAAAAAACTTTACAAAATATCATAGATGCGGTGAATAATGACTGGGTGAGCAAAGAGAGCGAAGTCGTAGGTTTTATTGAACAAAAATATCAAATGCAAGCATTCACCGCCAGTGTAAAAAGTCTCTGTCAATCAGTATTATGGGAAGGAATAAATGAACTATCCAATAGCCTGCAACAAATCTACAAAGATGAAGAAAAACGTCAAAAACAGATAGGTGAATTAAAAAAAGAAAAGGAATCTGAGAAAAGAGAGAGAATATTTTGGCAAATAATTACTGTCATTATTTCCCTAATATCAATAATATCAAACATCATTATGATGTTCCCTACCAAAAAGGATACTACTGTTAACGGTAGTATCTCCATCAGTAACCCGATAACTATATCTGACTCGTCAATGACTAAAATTATGGCTTTTCATAGATTGTATCAATCTGCACTAATTGACAGCATGATAACAAAGGTTGTCAATGTTAGTAATGATACATCCAAAAATACATATTTAAAGCACATAAATGATAATCAAATAAAAACGGTAAACATAAAGAATAAGAAGCCGCCGCAAGAATAGGAGATTAATTTTGCTCGCTTTACATCGCATAACAGCGCGAGCAACGCCATACTAAACTGTAAAGCTCCGAAGACTCCGCATTACAGTTTAGTACAGCGTGCGGGTCGCGCGGCCCGTTGTAAGAAATGCTGCCCGTTCATTCAAGACAGAAGAGGGGCGCGAAGAGAAGAATGAAAACCCTAATCAAAGGAGAGGAATTATGAGGCCTATTTCAACAGTCCTTGGCGTATTTATGCTTACGAGTCAGCTTATTGCGGGACATTACGATTTCAACCTATATGATGCTGGTTTCGATTATCCTGTCGGATGGACGGTTTCAACATCAACGAGCTCAAGCGTAAACATCAATATTGGATATAACCGTAGACTGTATCTCGAACTCCTTCCTGATGCGGAACCTTACAAGTATGTTTTAGGCAAACTTGATTTGCTTGATTCTCTTTTTGCTAATATGTCAACGTGGGGTCGTGGTACCGTAGACTTAAATGGTCATTGGGGGTATTGGATTGGTACTTCACAAGCTTCAAAGAGCACGTTTGAGACTTTTCATATTCGAGCAGATTACATTCGAATACCAAAGCTCCAAAGAGTCCTTGTCATTCAATATTCGAATGATTATGAAGATGCTTCATATTGGGAAGAAGATATAAACAAAATTTCCATCCTACGCTCGACCTTTGAGGTTGTCAATGACAATGTTCCTGACAGAATGACATTAAGCAGGACAGTAAAAAGCCCTCGCAATTGGCTTGAGGTGAAATACCCAACCAATTTAATTGGCTTGCCTGACTCAAGTGATGTACTGAAATGCGATGCCGTCGACTTGTATGACTACTATGACCAGCTATTTTTGAAGATGAGATATGAATTAAGGGAATTGAGCCCCAATGCAAAGCATATCGATTCGGTTCTACAAGCTAACCGCAATCTGTTTCTGGTTATGGACACTTTAATGTATGGTGCAGACACTTTTGCTATTGTTGAGGACACAGTAGCTTATGGTTATCGTGAAACGTCATATGCGTTTGGAAATCCCGGATTCCCTATGTTTACATGGCTGTATGCCGTGAAGGATGGAGACTATATCTATCAGATTTTTTACAAAGGATTTCTCGTTGATTTAGAAAGGTCCGATTATGTTAATAATTTAATTCAAAATGGAGATAGAATTCTAATACCTACACCAATTGCTCAAAGACAAACGCCACAGGTCAAAAATAGAAAAGAACTGACGATACATGATTTCCGAATGTTACCTACGGGTAGTTATGTATATGACCTTCTCGGAAGAAGAATAAGTTTTAATGGCAATCCGCAAAGAACCGCGCTTAAAAAGCCATCAATATCGAATGGATTTTATATCATCAAACATAATTCTGAAATTTTCAACAGTCAGGCACAGAAGATTGTTGAACTCAAATAGAAATAGGCCAAGGGAAGAACGCGCCCCATGAAGAAAGAATGAACGGGCAGCACATCTTACAACAGCGGCAAACCGCCATGTCAACTGTAAAGCTCCTTTTCACTCCGCATTACAGTCGCCACAGCGGTTGTGCCGCAAAACGTT
>CAYPMS010000227.1:0-3685 GCA_964411655.1 uncultured Fibrobacter sp. | reverse complement strand
GAAAAGGTAACATTGACATACGTCTCAAATGCCGCTGCCACAACAGCATCGATACGATGAAAATTAACACATTCAAAAAGATGTCCCAGAAGATCGATCCCTTCATTTACACAAAGTTCAAATGCTCCTCCGCACTTTCCACCAACTCCAAATACAGCCATAACACCTGATTCAAAACGAAATTTTCCGTTTTCAAATTTAACCTCGAATTTCATCGCAGCTCCCACTCCTGCATTTCCCGATGCAACAGCTGCTATCTCAGCAAGTTTGTTAAATGCCCTGTCACTCTGTTTACTCCATTCAATATTTGAAATGAGCCTACTTTCCACAGATGCACCTGCGAATGCGTCAGCATTAACTCCTGCAGATGCTGTTCTGTTTTTTCCATTGTTCATTTTATCAGTTTTGCTCAGATCTATACATGGAAGAGAAACTGCACCTGTTATCGCAGCTCCTGCAAATACCTTCGCACTGACCTCTATGGTAAGGCGGAACCTGCATTCAACCCCATTTTTCACCAGGTCCATGGCATTATTTGAAAGTGACAGGTGGTCAAACATATTAAAACCATTATCATCAGGCAGAGACCATTTTCCGCTGACTGTTCCCTCTGCCAGTGAATAGGAGGCACTTGCTGATGCAGTCAGTTTTATGCTCATATTCCGAAGGTCGAAATCAGAATTGACATTTGAACCAGCGGCAAATCGCATAAACTGTGCCTCATAAGAAGCCTCAAAATGTCCGTAATCAGTATCGCCTGCTTTTTTCCCTTTCAGGGTTTTAAATTTCCATGGCCAGCTTTCTTCAATTTGATCCGAATTCCAGATCATTGCTTTTAATTTTGCGTCCATTCGTGACGAACCATTTGTGCCGTCCTGTTTCAACCACTTTTGGAGAGCTTTCTTTACCTGAGTATCATTGTTTCTGCGGAAATGCCCCCTCACTTTACCATTTTTAGTCTCATAGGGGCGGATATAGATACGTTTGGATAGTGTCCCCCACCGGCTGTTTGATTTTACTAATAATAATTCCTGAATAGCCATTGATGGATTTTCAGAAAGCGATTTAAATTTTTCTGTAATTTTCTGTTCGAGTTCACTGGCATTCTTTGAATGGCTTTCGTTAAGTTTTTCACAGTTGCAGGATTGACGGAACTTTTGAATCTCCACTCTGAGGTTATCCAGCTCATTGACCTCTTCAATAAGTGAATCGATCTCATTTTCTTCTATCACAAACCATCCATTCTCACCATCATTAAACCCCGGAGCCGCAAATATCATGGCATTATCACTAATCTGAGGAGCATGGTATCGCTGTTCCATCCAAAGATCAAATTCAATACGGGTCGGCTCATCGAATATCCCGTTTACTGCCCCTGTAAAGGTAATATCAGCCTCTATTGATTTTTCATCAACGATTCGGGTCTTCTGCAAAGCACAGTTCTGAAAATCGATAACCGCCTCTTTTGTCTTATCATGAAACCAGCCATCATGTTTACCGGGATCAAATCCAAGTTCGGTTAATCCTTCCTGAAGTTCCTTTACAGGTGTATTAATATGATGATCATCGCCGCCTTCTTTACCATGATGGTTTCTGACACCCTCATCATCGTAATCACCATACCTGAGTATAACAGATGGTTTTACCCATCCGTTCTTTTTCCATCTATCCAGCTCATCACGTGTGGCAATGTCAACAATACCGTCAGGCTCTTTTTTCTGAAGAGTCTGACTGACCTCAATGAGTTTCCCCTGCCTTAAGGAAAACCGGAATTTGTCTATCGATATTTTTTGAAACTCTTTAACCGCCGAATCGGTTTTCTCGCAGAAATAACCGTCATCTTCACCCTTATTAAAGTATCGCAGTTTAATCAAGTCAATCTGAAGCCGTTTTACTGCATCTCCGGGGATATAAAATTCACTATCTTTGGGTTTCCTGTGCTTTTCTGAACCGTTGTCATCGTAATATCCTTTTTTAAGCTCGATAAAGGTTTTTTCGGGTAGTGGAAAAGACAATGGCTCGCTTCTACTTTCTTTTTCAGCGGTCCTGCCCCTGGCACAAATGACAAGGTCCCAGGTCGCATCAGGCGGTTTTTCCGGATCATTATCATAATTTATTGCTACGAAAAGATGATCGCATGTAACCTGGAATCTTCCATTCTTATCAGGGAATGCATCAATACCATTCGGGAAGAACTCATCTTCTTTGTTTTTGTATATTCCAACAGGATGAATCTTAATCCGGGGTCTGGTAATAGTTTCCACCAGAGGCTCGATTTCCCCTTCGATCATAAAAGGTTTATTGATTCTAAACCCACCGTATGGTTCAACCGGTTTTACCCATTTGATCCTGTATTCTACCGGTAAGCTCTTTTTCTCATCTTCAGAGGAATCATCAACACCGGTATTGATTTTTTGGGGAGCCGGCAGCACATCTTTCGGATCGTGGTAAAAGGTTGGAATATTAATATCGTGCCATGGTTTTGCCATAATACGGATTTCTCCTTTTGGGCAGAAGGTTTAAATTTAACCATGGAAAATGAACTTTGGGGAAAGTGAATAAGTATAAATTAATGTGAGGCAATCTGGCTGGCAAGGTGAGATTTGTCCAAACCACCTTTTTAAAAGAAAAGAAATGTCAATAAAAATTTTATTATTCCCTGTTGCTTGCTACCGTTTCAGAAAAACATTCCCCGGAAATCGATCTTTTTTAAATAGTTCGCTTCCACCCCTGATACCAGACATCAGGAGTATGAGGGATAATATCGGCTAAAGGTTTGTTCCTTTCGAGGATTGTAATGCACTCACCATTTTTCAACCTTTAACTCAGGGTAGAAATGGGCAGTTTCCTGCCCAAAGCCCCCACAGATCCGTACGAGCCCAATTAAGGCGTACGGTTCCTCAGATTATGGTTTTGCTATGTAACAAACGAGTGTTTTATTCCCGGTTTCACTAATTTGTATCTCTCAAGTAGCAAACTGAATCTCTCCCACTTCATATCCTTTTTCCGTGATCGGCGATTCAGCCAAACTCAGAATAAATTTGCTTTACTCCATGTTCAGGGCAGTTAACACGGGGCAGCCTTACATGAATAAATGTTTTCATATGACATACATTTAAATGCTGGTAAACACGTTCCGGGGAGTGATCATATACACTGTAGAACTTTTCGCATTCAGGACACATCACTTGAATGTTCTTTTCGTGATCAACCCAGATATCAATTTGCTTCAATTCATCATCAACAACCACCCTGGAGATAAACCATGGTGCCTTCAAACCTAAAGGTGGAGGAGAAACATAACCAATTCTCCCCTTAACCTCATAGCCAGGCAATTCTTGATTGTGGAAGCATTGTCAAAATAAAAGTCGGGAGAGTACTTTCTTGGTAAAAAATAATCAGTATCACCAAACCACTTTGTTTATGCATCTACTTTTATCTTTACAATGCTGTAACAATCATGTACTTTGTTGATTGCTGGTTAAGGTATACGATAAACCACAATATATTGGAGGTATCCATAAAAAAAACCGGATGATCCGTTCTTTATTGTAAGTAGTTTTTGATCAATTTTGTCAATATTCAATTTTATTGTACTTTTCTTAAGTTTAATTATGTTTGATAATTTTTTTCACTACCATCCCATAGGATTTCAAAAAAATTGACAAAAAAGCTGGCCATGTAA
>CAYPMS010000226.1:0-3719 GCA_964411655.1 uncultured Fibrobacter sp. | reverse complement strand
TCAAACCTTGCCCGCTATGATGGAGTAAAGTTTGGATTCAGAGACATGTCCGCTAAAAATTTACTGGACATGTATACTGAAACCAGGCAGAAAGGCTTTGGAGCTGAAGTAAAACGCAGAATAATGCTGGGAACTTACGTGCTCAGCTCCGGATATTACGATGCCTATTATCTGAAAGCTGCAAAGGTGAGGACTCTTATTGCCCGGGATTTTGACAATGCTTTCCAGAAGTGCGATGTGATAATGTCACCTGTAACTCCAGCACCAGCTTTCAAAATAGGAGAAAAAACTGAGGACCCGCTGCAAATGTATCTGACCGATATCTATACTGTATCTGCAAATCTTGCCGGAATTCCTGGCATCAGTGTACCTTGTGCTTCTGTGGATGGGTTACCGGTTGGTGTGCAGTTTATGGCTCCAGCCTGGCAGGAAGAAAGGATACTCAAAGCTGGATATGCTGCTCACTGTATGGTTGAGAAATGATTTTTAGAAAAGTGGTTCCCCCAAAAATTTCAATATGCTGTTTTTTGGGCATCACTCTGTTGACAGTCATCGGGTGTGCACCTTCAATTCGTTACACCCGCGATATCACACAAAAAAGCAACAGCATTAAAGAACAGCAATATCCTGAAGACTCTGCAGTACAGGCAAATGAAATACTGACAGATAAAAAAGTCATTGGCAATAATCTGGCAGATTCTTTGGAATCAGCTGTTGCGTCTTATATCGGTTCCCCATACAGAGCGGGCGGGATGTCCAGAAGCGGGTTCGATTGTTCCGGGTTCGTCTGTAAAATCTTTATGGAGGTCTTCAAAATTGAACTTCCCCGTTCTTCTTCACAGATGAAGAACTGTGGCAGGAGAATTACTCTTAGAAATGGCTCTGCCGGTGATCTGGTTTTTTTTCGAAACCATAGAATAGGCCGGATAAATCATGTGGGAATTTATATGGGGAAAGGACGTTTTGTCCATGCAAGTGCTAAACAGGGGGTTACTTACAGCAATCTGAATGAACCTTATTATCTGAAACGTCTGGCAATGATACGGAGGATTTTTAAATGAAAATAGCATATGCCGGAGAGCGTGGTGCGTTCGCCGAACTGGCAGCAATAGAATATTTCGGGAAAAAATATCAATATACAGCGGTAAGTGACTTTGCAACGGTTTTTGAATCGGTTATGAATAAATGCTGTGATTTCGGGGTTGTCCCCATTGAAAATTCCCTGGCTGGTTCTATTCATCAGAATTACGATCTTCTGCTGGAAAGTGATACTAAAATTGCCGGTGAAATTCTTCTAAAGGTGGGACATCACCTGATCGCCAATAAAAATGTAAAGCAAAAAGACATCAAAAGCGTTTTTTCTCACCCTCAGGCTCTGGCTCAATGCAAGAATTTTCTTCGTAAACATAAGGAACTTCAGGTAGTGCCATTTTCAAATACCGCAGCGGCTGTTAAAAAGATCAAAGATGAAAAAATTCAGGATGCTGCTGCGATTGCTTCCATGCAGGCAGCTATCGATTTCAACATGGATATACTGGCCTCAAATATTGAAGATCATAACTCCAATATTACCAGATTTCTTATCATATCAGCTCAGGAGGAAAACCTCCGAACCGATGTAAAAAATGTAAAAACTTCGATCGTGTTTTCTACTAAAAATATTCCCGGAGCTCTCTTTAAATGCCTTGCTGTGTTTGCCTTGCGGGACATTAATCTTTATAAGATAGAATCCAGACCTACTCACGGACAGGGATTTCAGTATCTGTTCTATCTTGACCTGGAAGGTGACTTGCGGCTTGATCCAGTCAGAAACGCTATCGGTCATTTACAGGAACTCACTGTTTTTTATCGCTTTCTGGGTTCTTATGAGGTTGGTAAACTGGTGGAGCCAAGTTATTACCGGCGATAGTAAAAATTTCCATTTCTGATATTCGAAGCCGGATTCTCAATCTGTTTCCGGTTATCTGTTGGTTTTTTCAAAATCTCTGTCTATAATTAAAGTATGGTGTAACCTTTGAAAAGGCTAAGCGCATGCAGCCATACTATAAACTCTGCAGCTTAACATTATTACTGCTGATAATTGATACAGGAGCAGAAGTCCTTTTTCAGGACGATTTCGGCAGACCGGACCGTTCATCGCAAAACTGGACACTTATCAGTACAGATGGAAACAGGCTGCAATTCTTTGATGGTAAAGCAAATATCATAAACAATGATGAAACCTTCTCTGCTCTGGCGGTTCACAGCCTGGCTGAAGAACCTTCTGCCTTTACATTCTCCGCAAAAGTGTCCTCCGAATTTCCTGGTTCAGGCCTTTATTTCTGTTTTGATGACATGCGTGATGGTTACAGGGGATATGCTGCTTTGCTGGGTGATGACAGGATTCATGTTTATAAATTCTATCCTGAAAGCGTCAGTGTGATTGGATGTCAGGCAAGTGCATTTGTAAGGCTTGGAGAGAACCACCTTATGGTAAGCAGAATTGATGATAAAATCAAGGTGTTCTGCAATGGTTATTATATTTTTACTGTTGCAGATGATGAATTCCACTTAGGTGATTTTGCTCTTATCGTACCACCTGTCTCTGAAGCATCTTTTGATGATGTCCTTATCGAGAACCGTATTGCCGATACTTCATATTTTGAAACTTTTACTGATGATTTTCTGGAAATGAATCTTTTCGGGTGGACCAGATATGGTAATGCCCTGACCGATTATTTGAACAGCAATCTGCAAATTCAGACCGGTAATAACCAGGAATTTTACAATTGCATCGAGATCCCTTTGAACTCTTTTGCCATGAAAACTGTGGTACAATATAAGCAGGGCGACAGCAGCTCTTTTTATGGCTTTTTCGTAAAGAAAATAACTGAAAGTGACACTGCATCTAACTTTTATCATTTTGCAATTTCTGCAGATAAAAGATTTGTGATCAGAAACAGAGAATGCCCTGTCGAGCCGGTATGCATTCAATATTCTGCAGCTGGGGCTGCGTTTGAATATGATACTCTTAAACTCATCAGAGATAACAATGTCTTCACTTTCAGCGTAAATGGCACCAGACTGGGGGAAAGCTCAGAAATATATGGTGCAATTGGCGGTGCAGGGATATTTGTTTCATCCAGATTGAAAGTCGCTTTTGAGATGTTCCAGATTATGAATTTGGGTATGCAGACCTCAAACAGAAAAATCATTATTAAAAAAGATCCTGATATGCAGCTTACCGGAAAAAAACAGCTTAGAATCGATCTGTTAGGGAGATCTTTTTCACTTCAAGAGAGGATACCGCTTTCCCTAGGGTATCTGGAAATAAAAAATTCTGGGAAGTGGGAAAAAAGAATCTGGGTGAAAAACTGAAAAGGCTCCGTAAGCAACGGAACCTGATACTTATCTGTTCTTACCCATGGCTTTAAGGCACTTCATGCAGATTTTAATCTTTTTAGGTGTACCATCTACAACTGCTTTAATGGTGCGAATATTAGGGTAGAAAATTCTCTTGTTTACGTTGTGGGCATGAGAGATGGTGTTTCCAGTTTGTGGATGTTTGCCGCAAATTTCGCATGTCTTGGACATAATTCCTCCAGAAGATTAATCAAAAATGATGCTCAAATATAAATCCGGGTATAGATTGTATACCAGCAAAATTTTATATAAACAGATATTAATAGATTTATAACCTTAATATTTCTCCCTATTCTCCATTAATAATTTTTCACCGG
>CAYPMS010000225.1:0-3757 GCA_964411655.1 uncultured Fibrobacter sp. | reverse complement strand
AACCTGGTAAGCGGGTTTTGTAATGCAAAACTATTATTGAAATAAGCATAAGTATCATCAAAACTAACTGCAGTATCATTATTAATTTGTAATCTTACCGGAGTGCTTGGAATCTCTCTGAATCCATGTCCTTTTGATATTTTAAGCAGTTTTGCCAAAAGTTCATTAATATCGCCCTGTGTCTTCCATACCTCACTTAGCGGGTTTGATGATGAGTAGCCGTTGTTTCTGATATTTTCTGTCATTTCGATGATTTGTTTTGGTATTGGTTGTGAATTATTCACCCAATAGGCAGTAAAAGTAGCTGGAAGATCAGTTCCAGCTTTGAAATCATTAATAAACGGCCTTCTCTCAAGATCAACATTTTGCGGTTCACCATCTGATAGAAAAATGATATACTGCTTTGATCTGGGATATTTTGCTTTCTGGAAAGCTTTTCTGGCTGCTTCAAATGCCAGCGTAATGTCGGTCGTTCCATTATATTGGGAAAGGTATTGTTCAAATCCCTCCTGGCCATTATGGCGTCCATTCTCACCATAGTATCCGTTAATTAATTTTCTGTTATTTCCTGCATCCCTCTCTGTCGGACTAAGAGCAATCACACTCTTTAAATATTCGGTTGCCATTTGACCTGAAACTGTAGAATTCAATTGAGTGAGTGGAATGTAGGCATCGGTGTATGACGATGATGAATCCAGCTTGACAGCATAATGATCAAATGATGCATTGTGCATAAGCTGATTGGAGAAGACAACAATTCCGACCTCTGAGGCTGGTGAACTTGCATACAGTGAATCAATCAGGCTTGATGTCAATTTATATCGAATACTGTTGCTGTCTGAAACTGACATGCTGCCTGAATGATCAATTACAAAAAAAAGAGAAATCGTATCAACGCGTCCAGGAGCATAAGATTCATCAAAATATGTCGGGGCACAGTGCTTGAATACTTTCGATAATGAAATAATATTCGAAGGCAACTTTAATGTGTCGGTTGCTTCATAATTCACAGAACAATCAAGTGTTGCCTCACACACTTCTGATGACCAGGCACTTCCTGCCGCTATAATGGCTGTTACAAGCATCACCATCAGAAATGTTGTATTGTAAAACTTATCTGTTTTCATTCTCCCATTATTCACCAGCTCACTTCTCCTTTAATAGTTAACAGACACATTAATTTAATAAGATAAAATGAATTTAATCTACATCAATCGTATTGTTTACCGGTGGCCTGTTAACCGTTGGCAAATAGTATCTGAAAACATCAAATGGAGTATTTGGCGTCGGAGGATCTCTTTCAATGACAGTAATCGTATTTTTTTTATCCTTTGATGGAGATGCATGAACACTTGACATTATGACTTTTCCGTAACCGGATTCACCGAATGCACTTGCTTTTATGGAGAGTCGATAAACAACATAGTACTGCCAGTATGGGTATTGTGGATTTACCTTGTAGGTACTGTCTGTTGCCGGTGAGTTTGTTTGAAGGTTATAGCCGAAATAGTTTAGATTATCATCAAGAGAATTCCCGAATGAGATTATATCAGATGGATTACCTTTGCTCAATTTCCCCTCACCTCCGAATGGGCCTAGACATGCATAACCAGATTTGGCTTTTGATGTCTGGCTGATAAGGTCGAGTTCGCCTTCAAATACAATTTCTCCATTGGCATTACAGATTGAAAGTGCAACGTGATCACTTTCATACAAATCGGCAAATGTGTGCCCCCTCTTACCCCATCCAATGGCATTTGTTCCATAGGTGTTATCAACAAAATATGGGCTGAAAACGACTTCTATATCAACAACTTCATTGCTTACTGCATGTACTATTTTAACAAGTGGCTGTTCAACCTCTCCCAGTGTACCCCAGAAATATTGTGCTTCACCATATTTTCTCAGCCGGTCCAAAGATCCATCATCAAAGGATGATTTTCCTACAGAATCATTGACAAGTGTATCAAGTGTGACATTCAAAGTACCTGTAAAATTATTTACCGGTAAACGTTTGGTAGTGTAACCAGCTTTTGACACCCGGATTGTATCGGTTGAAGAGGCAGATACTGAAGCAGTAAAATCGGTTCCTTTAAATGAATTCGTATTTGCCATTATGTAAAAAGTACTGTTTAGTGAATTCGCCCTTAGTATGAATTCAGATTGACCAAGAGACAATACATACAGTGTTATTGATGGAACCTGGAGTAACTTTATTTGCAGATTATCATCATTAAGGATTCCTGTTTTTTCCCAGATCATCTTACCATTTAGTTCGAAAGCTCTGATTCCCCATTTCCCTGTGCTGCTATGTTTTATTGTTAATAATCCGTTTTTGAATAAAAATGATGGCGATTGAACCAATGAAACAGTTGGTTTTATTGCAACAACTTTATTGAATGAATACTTTCCATCGGAATTGCTTTCTGTTACAAGGCTCATCTTTTCAAGAGTTACTATGGCATCTGACAGTGCTCTCCCCTTTTTGTCTGTTATCACGCCAGACAGGTTGATCACGAAATCTGCATTTACCATGAAGACCAACAACAGTATCAGCATTCCGATTGCTTTTGCATACATAATACTGCCTCCTATTTTTTGATTATTTGCTTTTTTCAACCTGATTCTTCAGTTCCCTGATTTGTCTTTCAAGTTGATTCTCTTTCCTGATATTTTTTTCTGCATCACTGCCTTCAAGATTTACTATTATTTCCTTCAGTTTGGCTAAAGTAAACTCTATATCATTTTTAATATTTGCAAGCGAAAGATTGAAAATTTTAATACGTTTGGATTCATCATTGAATAATATATAAGAATCAATCTCCTTTTTAATTTCTATTTGCCTGGCATGCAATGAGTCATTGTCTCTAATATTACCGGTCGCAGTATAATCACGGCTGATAATATCTCCAAGGTTGGCATAAATTAATCTGATATTTTCGTACAAAAGTTTTCTATTGAGTAAGGAGTCTTCTGGTAAACCGTTGTAATTTTTAACAATATCAAGAGCTTTCTGAGCAGCCCTTTCGGCATCAAGGTATTTTTTCTGCATTATCAGTGAATATGACTGCAGAAGACATCCTTCAGCTTTTAATACCGGGCGTTGCGAAGAAGTTTCAAGCAGTTTACCTGAATTGTAACAATCTACCCATTGCCTGGCTTTTACTGCTGCCCATCCAAGTCCCAGCAGTGCATCTTCATAGAAGATGCTTTTTTGATCCACCAGTCTTAATGCGGCTACTGCCTTTGAAAGTGATTTTTCTTCATAAAAAAGCATACCGGAATATACAAATGCCCTGTTTTTAATTTCTTCCAGGTTATCTTCTGTAGTAGCACTGATACAGTTCTCAAGATGATTTATAATTGCATTAGTTTCATCACCTTTAATGTATCTGGCAACCGCTGCTGAATATTGTGCATATGCATATATTGGATGAGGATCCTGTATAATTGAGAAGTACTGTACAGCTTTATCATAATTTTTCTGAAGAATCTCTGCTTCACCCATTATGTAAAAAGCATGCATTCTGATTGAATCCGGCGCAACTCCGTTTTCAAGCAGTTGATATTGACGGGCTATATTGAAATAATCTTCATTTCTGTAATAAATTCTCATTATCGCAAGTTTTGCTGCATGGATCATCTGGCTCGATGGATAGTTTGCTTCAACATTTTCCAGATATTTTATTGCAGCTTCCCTGAAATCCAGATTTTCCAGACACAATCCTGAATAGTATGTTGCATTATCATTTTTGTA
>CAYPMS010000224.1:0-3787 GCA_964411655.1 uncultured Fibrobacter sp. | reverse complement strand
TTTCCCACATCACGTCTCCAGTCTGTGGGCCATCCACGGTCAAAACGCAAAATGAAGAATCCCAGATCTGCCCGCATACCAAAACCGAATCCGCCATAGATTTTTTCGGGTAACGGTAACCCGTGATTTCTTTCATCACCATTCCAGGCATTACCTATGTCTGTAAAGATCGCTCCGTTGATATAGCGGATCTGCATTGGCAGTGGCCAGGCTACCGAGATTTCCCTTATAAAAGGAAACCTGAATTCTGAATTTAAGACAGCGACTCTGCTTCCGGTTATGTCCATATAATTGTAGCCTCTGAATGGGGTGACAAAATCAGAATAAAATGAGTTGTAAATATTCTGATTATAATTTTCTTCATTAATGCTGTATGAGAACCAGTTGTCATTGCCTCCCAGAAAGTATCGACGTGCGGAAGCCCTGTCATCGAGAGATTTACTTACCCCCAGAAAGACTCTGTTGGCCCACACAAAACGGTCAAACAGATGTAAATAGGCTCTTATGTCTGTATCGAAAGAGACAAAGTGATCGTTAACAAAATCGATTGGAGGCGAAAGAAAAATTCTGCTTGAGGCACGAACTCCGTTGAGAGGGCCGGTGATTCCCCAGAGAATATTGTCGAAGCAGAAGGAGAGGGATGGAAGGAACGCGGTTGACTTTACAAAAGGATCATCCGAATTCAGCGGGTCCCTTTTAATATCACGATAAAAAAGCTCCAGATCCAATCTGGTAAAAGTTGAAAAAGGAAAACTGATGAATAAAAAGGCTCCACTTTCCTGATCATGGTATAAGCGTTTGCCGAAAATATCTGCATAAGAATAATCTTTATTAAAAAAGCCACCCACTCCAACATCTGCCCGGCTGCGCAGGTAAACATAAGATAAATAAAGATGCATATATTCCTTCAAATTGCCCTGAATGTCGGCGGCTACCGTGATCCGGTGATCACCCATCAGATCGCTGAAAGAGAGAAGCATCTGGCCTGCAGGGCTATAATAATTGCTTATCCCCAGTCCAAATGCAACCATATCAGGAGTGAATTTTAAACGGTATGGAAGTACTTTGCTATCCTTGATGGTAACAGTATCAGTTTTTTGTTGAGAGCTGTCGCTACCTGTAGTTGGGAGTGTAGAAAGCAGTGTATCCTGGCCAGTTTTTGAAACGGCAATTTTTATAGAGTCGGTGCTGTTTTGTGAGGAGCTATCCAAAACAGGGGCAACAGACTGATTTTTTAAGCTGTCGTTTACTGTTAAAGTATCAGAGTTTTTATTTGACACCGATACAGAATTTGTGCTGTCATCATGAGTACTTTTTTTATTCTGAAGAGTATTGACTTTTCCCGAAGATCGGTGCTTTTTGCCTGGATAAGCAGGTTCTTTAACCTCAGTAGTACTGTCGTCTTTAATTTCTGCTTTAGTAAAGAATGATACGGAAGAGTCGCTCCAGCTTTTTACCCATTGGGTGGTGATGAGGCTGTCTTTGGTGAGTTTTTGGATTGGGTTTTCGATCAGCAGCACATCCCATCCCTGGTTTTGAAAGAGTGAAAAAACGATGTATGTTGAATCCAGCGCCCAGTCGGGGTTGGAGCAACCGCCGACAAAATCGGTTAAAGGTCTGGATTTTTCGGTAGAGTCCAGAGGACAGATATAAAGGTTGTCCAAGCCATTTCGGTCCGAAACGTATAGAATGCTTTTTCCATCGGGTGAAAAGCATGGCTGTTTTTCGTTCCATTTGGTATTGGTTATTATAGATAGATTACCTGTGGACAGATCTATGGTGGCCAGTTCGCTGGGGGTGCTTCCGTAGGGTGAATTGGGATGCAGAGGAGAGCCACTAGTATCTTCAATAGAGAAGATAATTTTCTGGCCATCTGGTGAGAAGCGGGGGTCAGCTTCGTATTGCAGTGATTCTGTCAGACGTTTAAGAGAATCGGATTCGATATTGTAAATATAGAGGTCGCTCAGGCCGTCAGTTATGGCAGAGAAAACGATATCTTTACCGTTTTTAGACCAATCCGGGCTACTGATGCTGCCAAGGGGTAATCGGATTTTTTTAATCAGCTTTTTTTTGGTGACATCAACTATCCGGATTTCATCACGGCCTTTATGTAGTGTCACGAATGCAAGCAGTTTCCCATCAGGCGACCAGCAGATTCCGCTTCTGAATGGGTGAAAAGATTCAAAGAAGCCTCCAAAACCGTTTTGGCGTACCTGATGGATTACTTTACCATTTTTGTCGGTGATAAGTATCCGGGTATAATCTTTACGGTCGCTGAAAAAGGCGATCTTTTTTCCATCAGGAGAAATTTTGGGTCTGAGATTATACTGATCTTTTGTTTTTAGGTGCGAGGTAACAAATTTGCATTTGGTTGATGGATCTTCTCTCTGTGCGATCTCTGGCCAGTAAAGTCGTCGTAATTCTTTGAACCACTCTTTTCCCAGATCTTCTGTGGTTTTCTTATAGATTTTCTGAATGGAGTTATCAACCATTTTTGTTTTTCTGAATTGTTTTAAAAAACAGGAGAATGCGCTGTCGCCTCTGCTTTTGTGCAGGAAATGAAGAAACGATTGTCCGGCTTTGTAGGCCATATATCCGTCAAGCTGGGAGCTGGGCAATGGAACAGTGTTGTTTAGGGTTTGTTCCATCAGAAACATATCGTCTTCGCAATTCCATCCGGTAGAGAGGTATTCGGCGCAGCCTTCATTGAACCAGAAGGGAATTTGGGCGTTATTGATCATTGCGCTGGCGCCGCCGAACTTATCGAAGACTATTCCGAAAACAAATGCATGTACCAGTTCATGATGAAGAACATGGCGCAATTCGGTATAGGAGCCGCTGAAAGGGACAGCGACTCTGTTTTTGAAAACCTCGGTAAAACCGCCAACCCCTTCGGGCAAAATTTCTGAGATTATATTAGTATGAGCAAACAATGAGGGGTTGCCGTAAAGAATAATTGGTATGGGAGTATCGTGAGTGAAATTGAGGTTATCTGAAAGAGATTTGTATGCATTTGCGATCCATCTATTGGCTATTTGTGGCAAATTATCTGAATTTTGGTGATAATAAAGGGTATAGTTTTTTGAGGGTCTCATCCACCAGGAGAGGGTAGAATACTGAACCTTGTTTTTGCCAAAACCCGATATGTTTGAAGCATAGAGTGTGATTAGAAGTAATAGCAGCAAAAAATTAACTGGCTTGAAGAAAAAGTTATTCATATATTACACTTTCATTAACTGAATGTATCTTTAGACTTGATTTCAGATGTGACCGGGGTTTAGTATTAAAACTAGTATATTCACTTACAGTTATACAATAAAAGAAATATCACAAAGAGAGGTTGAAATTGTACTTAAATTGTATATGCAATCAGAAAACACTTGCATTTAGTTTGTGGATATACTTTTTTAGATAGGGTCCTGAGATGTCAAATTAAGTGCAGTTAGGCAGCTAAAGGGGGGAGAATTGACATCGTACAAGGGGAAAACTATATTATCCCATCCCCTCCGAGGTCTGCAGCGGAGGTAGTTGTTATCTATCTGCAAATTCATTTAAGCCCTTAATAATCCGGATATTATGAATTCACCAAAAAAAAATAACATAACTTTTATCTTTATTGTTCTGGCCGCGGTCTGTTGCTGCTTTGCTGGCAAAAAGATTGTTGTTCCCCATGATTTCCCCTCGATCGAATCGGCTTTCGGTCAAGCGGATGAAGGTGATACCATTTATGTAACCAAGGGGATTTATTATGAAAATATCGTTTTGGCAGACAATGTAGTGCTTCAGG
>CAYPMS010000223.1:0-3853 GCA_964411655.1 uncultured Fibrobacter sp. | reverse complement strand
AACAGGGTGCCAACACTCTTTTTTCTAACTTTCCATACTTAAGTCAGATTAGCCACATTTCTTCTACAGTATTTATTTGTTAAGCTATCCAGATACACTGGAATTTAAATCAGGGTTATCTGATTTAGCGATTTTAAGAAAAAACGTCGAGAAAGCTTATAAGGCTGCAAAAGTACCTTTATTTACATACGGCTATGGAAACAATGCCAGCCACAGCGTTATTAAAGATTTGGCACAAAATACCGGTGGAAATTTTTATGCCAATATTACTGATAATAACTCACTTAAAAAATCTTATATTGATGCAGTGTCGGTTGCAACAGGTATGCAGTCAATACCAGTAATATCGACCTCTTCAGGTGATTGGTTTTTCACTGTTGACGCGTCTATGAGAACTGTCATATTTGAGATAAGCTATGAAATAAGTGATGCAACAGGAATGGTCGACTTTTATGTACTAGATGAACGGAAACAATATGTAAATCCAGCTCCTGAAATAACAAGAACTACTCCTGACACAATAGTATATCCATACGTTGAAACAGCCACTGTTACTATTAGTCAACAAGCGCTTATTAATCACGGAACAGGTGAATGGACTTTTGAGATTGCGCAATCAGGTAATATCACTGTTAATGAACCTAACGCTATTTGTTATCGTAATGACGGTCCGGCATTGATGGTAGATAATCTGAGTGGAACCACAATAGATTATCCCAAACCTTTCCTACTTACAGCTTCTGTTATTCATGACAAGTTAATCACTGGTTTAGCCGTTTCTGCTACACTTGAAAAACCGGACAACACATCGGTACCTGTACAATTATACGATGATGGTACACATGGTGATGCAATAGCTCAGGATGGAATATATTCTAATGTTTACAGCGAATATGATCAGAATGGAGTTTACACATTAACTGTAGTAGCTGATAACAAGTCTGGTACTGCTTTTCTTACTGACTACGGGAAAACAAATGCAAAAAGTCCTGATGGTCTTGTACCTATGCCAAAGACACTCGTACCTTATACGACAAAATTCGCGCGCTTAAAAACTCTTCGTTTCAGCGTAAACGGAGTGGTTAGCGATGACCATGGCAATGATTATAATAATGCAACAGAGTTAATACCAGACAACTCTTTAATTCCCGGAAAAATTGAAACTCCGATGGATAAGGATTTCTTTAAGATTATTCTCCCTGTCGGTCAGGATATAATAATCCGTATTTCGGATATGTCTCCAGAAATGAAAGCAGAAATGATAGTTTATGGATCTGATGGATCTACTGTTTTGGGATATACCAACATAAATGTTGGTTCAACTGATAATGGCTATCTCATGTTGCCGGTTGCTTCGTCTGCTTCATCTGACACAGTATATGTGGCCGTTTCAGATCTTGATGATAACAGATCCAATGTTGTCTATAATATCAGCGCAGGCCAGGACAAATTTGGCGATCAGATTATAGCATCTAAAGTTGAAGTATACATAAAAGACGAAGCGTTGCATGAAAATAACATAGTGAAGCCTCGCTTCTATCTTAAGAACACTGGAAACGGACCACTAAGTGATTTTGTTGTCCATTATTATTTTACTGCAGATAGTGGTGAAACACCTGTTCTGGAAGATTATTATTCTCCTGATTGTAATGTCACTCTATCGAATATTACAGCCAACCACTATGTTGTCAGCTTTAACTACGCCGGGGTCACTCTTGATACTGGTGAGGTTATTCCAGATAATTCTGGTAATGTTATCGGAATACATTATCAAAGCTGGCGACCAATGAATAAAGCAAATGATTTTTCAAATCCCGGATCGAACAATTTCATAAAATCTGATAAAATAGCAGTGCTTTCAAGTAATGGACATCTGATCTCCGGATCTTTTCCATTAAATTATTGATATCTAAATAACAATTAGATTTATACTCTGAGGTAAAACAGGCATACTTTTGTATGCCTGTTCTTTATCTCTCTGCTGCCAGAAGTGCGAAAAATATATTACTTAAAGTTTAATAAAGTTCAATATTTAATTCACTGTTTAAAATATCATAATTCAATTGTATAGTTACTTTTGTAATTTAAGTAAATTTTACCAATTTTTAAGTTTGCATTGAAAAAACTATAAACGAAAGTCTTTGCTATGAAATGCACTCCAGTAGTCAGATTCAAACCTCATCCGATGTCTTCATTTAAGTGTCTTTTATCATTAATACTATGGATTTCTGTCATGAGAGCAGAAGTCGCAGGCAATACCGGCATAGATTCTATTAGTATTCAATATTTTCTCAGTTACAGTAATACTACTTCCCTGGCTGTAATAGGCGATACCTTATGGGCAGGTACAGATGGAGGAGGGCTGGTAAGGAGTATAGGGTCTGATAAGAGCTCTTTGCAGCTAACTGCTTCTGATGGTCTGGCATCAAACAGAGTGACCCGATTATTGCTGGCCGACACAGTTGGATCTGTGTGGGCAGGTACCGACGATGGTATCAGTCATGTTTCGGGAAATGGGATAGAAACCTATAAAAAAGCCGGAAATACGAAATTAGGAAAAGTTTACAGTATAGCAAAATCCGGAGAATGGATAGCTGCAGCGTGTGAGTCTGGTGTAACAGAATTCAAAAATGGCGGCTTTGAATTTATCAACACTCTATCCTCTTCAAAAGCAAAGTACGTTTTCTACAGCAAAGATTCCACACTCTGGGCTGCAGGAGAGAATGGATTATTCAGAGTAAAAAATGGGGAAACCAGTAACATTCAGGTTCCAATGCCATTGGAGAAACTGATTCGTGAGAGAACCCTGTCTGGGATGGTAGTGGATAAAGACGGGTATCTCTGGCTCTCCGCTTATGATGATTCCGCTGTTGTTGCAAGGTATGACTGATCGGAATGGATGCTCTTTTTTAACGAAGATATTGGTACCGGACTCTCAGGGGATTTACTCACTCTTTGCCCTATGGGAAATGTTGTTACAGCGGGTGCTTATGGGATCTCTATATTTAAGAATGGAAAATGGGAAATAATTTACAAAACCAGGCAGCCAATCTTTTACCAAGACATCTGTTTTCTGGATACAAATCAGTTTATATTTACCAATGGTTATGAGCCGTCATTCCAAATTACTGACATTGCATGGAGCCCTAAGGACGACATCCCAAACATCTGGTCAAATAGAAACAGGCTGGAAAAAAATGATATCAGAATGATCGCAGTGGACAGAAATAACAATCTTTGGCTAAGTTGTTACGCAAGCCAATGGGGTATTCAAAAATTTGATGGTACTTCCTGGAAAAACTATATAAACAGGGCTATCGCGGGACCTGATAAAGGGCCGATACATAACAGTGTATATTCCTGTGCAATTGATTCAATTGGGGGGATCTGGTTCGGCCATGATTTTGGATTGTCCTATTTTCTTAATGATAAGTGGACTATTTTTTGGAACAGAAACTGGTTTACCTTATATTCGAGTAAGAAGTTGCCTTGTTGCCAAAGACGGGATGGTATGGGTCGGGTGCCAGGGAGGGGTTATGACCTACGATGGCAGTCAGTGGACAACTTTTGATACATCCGATGGCCTTCCTGATGTTATAAGTATAAATGCTCTTGCAGAATCCAATGATGGAACTATCTGGGCCGGAACTCAAAAGGGCGTTGCATGGTTTGAGAATGGAAGATTTCATCATGACACAGGAACTGGAGGTCCAGGTAATAGAGTTATCCTCGCAATAGAAATTTCACCTCAGAACAAAATCATTGTTACAACGAGTAGAGGCGCATTTGTTAAAATAAACAACCAAAACTGGATACAGATTATCGGTGATGATACTATTTGCGCTTACATTGA
>CAYPMS010000222.1:0-3854 GCA_964411655.1 uncultured Fibrobacter sp. | reverse complement strand
GAATTATGATCGAAGATTTAGAAAATCTTAAGCTGCTTCAGGAAATAGATCTCCGCATTCATCAACAGGAACTTGCTCAGAAAGAATTTCCAGGTACAGTTGAAGAACTTGAAGGAGCAATAAAAAATGCAAAGGAATCTCTGGAAAACTTTCAGATGAAACTGAGCAAAACACAATCAGAAGTAAATTCTTTCGATGAACAGATCCTGAAAAGCCGTGAACTGCTTGAAAAAAGCCAAAACAGGCTCAATTCTATTAAAACCAATCGCGAATATGATGCAGTCCATGCAGAGATTGAAAATCAGAAAAATTCCATCAATTCTGTAGAGGTGCGTAAAAAGAATCTGCTCGATGAGATTGAAAAACTCAATAAAGCAATTGAGGAAAAAACTAAAGAATACGAGCAAATTAAAAGTGAGAACGAGCCCCAGATTTCTGAACTCAAAAAAAAGATTGAAGCAATCGATTCAACCATCGCAAGCATTGTCAAAGAACGCAATGAGATTGTTCCAAAAATCAGTAAACCTATTCTCAGAACTTATGATCTGATCAGAAAAAAAAGAAAAAATGGAAATGCTCTCAGCAATGTTACCGGGAAAACCTGCGCTGTTTGTTACAAGGTTCTGGAACCCCAGGTTTACAATGAAATCAAGCGCGGCAGAAAAATGCTTCTGTGTCAGAATTGTGGTTCTATTTTTGTTTGGGGAGGCGATTCAAAACAGTAGCATATTTCATATATGCTGCAGTTGGCAGCCTTTTTCTATGGAACGGTTTACTTGTCATTGCAGGTTTGATTTTGGGTTTTTTCTATTCTATAAAACAGAGCGAATAAGTAACTTTAATTCGCTCTAATCTTTTTGATTATATTACCACAGAAAGACACAGCTACTTTTTTCCCATCTGTTTTTTTAATATGAATGTATTTAAATTGTACCGGCGCATGATTTCCTATTTGACAGTTTACTGGCAGTGGATTGTTCTTTCTGTTACCCTGTCCTGTCTGGTTGTTGTTTTTGAAGGTCTTTCATTGTGGTTTGGGGCCAGCCTCATAAAGACTCTTTTTACACCGGAAAATCAGGTTATCGCTTTGGATTCCCCAGTTACATTTTCCAATCTAAATGAACACCTGAAATACTGGACATATCAATTTGTAAAGCAGGATACCCCTATGAAATCGTTGCAGATAGTGTGCGGTATCATGGCTTTAACTTTTTTCTTAAAAAATATTCTCATATATCTTAAAGCGCTGGTTACCTGCAGACTCAATCTCAATGTGGTAAGGGATATGCGAAACCAGCTCTATGATCATTCACTGCGCCTGCCGGTAACCTACTATGACCAGAACAAGTCCGGCAATATCATTTCATTAATTGTCAACGATGTGGAAAACATAAACAATTCAATGACCAGTACTTTTGATAAGCTGTTGGTGGAACCATTAAGGGTGATCTTTTTTATTTGTATGCTTTTTGTGATCAACGTCAGGCTTACACTTACCGTTTTCATTATTTTCCCTGTCATGGGTGTTCTGATAAGTCAAATAAGCAGGGCTGTAAGACGCAGAAGCAAAAGGGTGCTTGAATACATTGCCGGACTTTTGTCGATACTTCATGAAACAATCAGCGGTATACGCGCCGTTAAGATGTTCAACATGAATCAATACGAACACCAGCGGTTTAAAGAGGAAAACCGCAAATTTATTCATAGTTCTTTTCGCGCAACCAGTATCGGAGCCATATCAAGTCCTCTGACCGAAATGCTCGGAGTGGTAGTGGTTATTATTCTGTTGTGGTACGGTGGTCAACAGGTGTTGATGAAGGGAAACTTTGGGGCAGAAGATTTTGTTCGTTTTCTGATATTCCTTTTCTCTACATTCGCTCCGCTTAAGGCTATAACTGCTATAGCCAATACATTGCAGCGAGGTTTTGCATCTGCAGAAAGAGTGTTTGCGGTTCTGGATACCGATCGGGAGGATCTGAAGCCGGTGCAACAAGTCAATATACCCACATTTAAAGACTCCATAACCTTCTCTAATGTTTATTTCAGCTATCCTGGCACAAAAGAAGTAGTACTGAAAAACATCAATTTTTCAATCCCTAAGGGGTCTATAGTGGCGCTGGTAGGATCTAGCGGAGCTGGAAAAAGTACAATACTTGACCTGGTACCAAGATTTTACCAAGTTTCTTCCGGACAGATCTGCATTGATGGAAAAAATATCAATGAGATGGACCTTTGTGGGTTACGGCAGCTTTTTGGAATCGTATCTCAGGATACTGTTCTTTTTAACGATACGGTCAGTAATAATATCAGATACAGTATGCCAGATGCTTCCTTTGAGCAGGTAGTTACGGCTGCAAAGGCGGCAAACGCATTGGAATTTATTGAGAGGTTGCCATCGGGATTCGAGACTATTATAGGTGAACGTGGGGTGACTCTTTCCGGAGGACAGCGACAAAGATTATCCATTGCCAGAGCACTTCTTCGAAACCCTCCGGTTCTGATTCTTGATGAAGCAACATCGGCTCTGGATACTGAATCAGAGCGGCTGGTGCAGGCTGCCATTAATAATCTTATTGAAAACCGTACAGCGCTGGTGGTGGCACATCGGCTTTCTACCATAACTCATGCGGACCGGATCATCGTAATGGAGAATGGGGAAATCGTGGAAACTGGCAGCCATGAAGAACTTCTTGCACTCAACAAAAAGTACAAGTATTTCTATGATATTCAGTTTGCTTCTGCTGGTTTTAAGAGCCCTGTTTAGTTTTCCAGTGATGTTGCTTTACATCAGTCCGATTCTATTGAAGATGCTCATTGAGAGCTTTTTTTCATGGACCCCAAATAAATTTTTTCAACAGATTTGCGGGACTGGATCGCTATAATAAAACCCATTAGGACCCAGCATGAAGGGTCGATGGCACAATTTATTACGGAAAACCAGTTCTGAGAAAATTTAACCTTTTTAGCCTTTCGCAGTCATCATTTTTTTAATCAGCCCCCTGTTTGGTATCACATAATCGATAATTGAAAGAAGTGTGTAGATGGTCGGGAGAAGCATTACCCAGAAAGCCGGATGGAATCCCCAAATTTGGGCAGGAATCCATTTAACCTGATATATCTTTTGAAGTGCGATTACTGCGATGACTCCGAAAGTTGCTATTCCCTGAAGAACAGCTTTCGCTTTTCCGGATTTACGTGCTGCCAGAACTACACCGTTAGATGCACAGACGATTCTAAGAAGTTGCATGAACGCATCGCGGTAAAAAAATATCAGATACATCCATAAAGGGATTATTCCTGAAACCATAAATGAAATAAAGACTGTCTGACGAGATACACTATCGGCAATAGGGTCGAAAACCTTTCCAAAATCGGTTACTTCATGACGAGCTCTGGCTATAGCGCCATCCACAAGATCTGATATTTCGATTAAAGCAGCCAGAGTCAAAGCAATCCAGATCCAGCCATTTGTGTCGGTATGATATCCGCTGATAAATACAAAAGCAAAGATGGGGGCTATAATTACCCGGGACAGTGTAAATATCGTGGCTAAATTCATGAGTGCTCCATATCTGTTTCCATGGTGATAATTGCTTAAAATACAAACTGTCCAATCCAAAAACAGAACGCAATTAAAGAACTGGTTGTATTTTTGACTATTATAACCTATAATCTAACATTGATTCTTAATAAAGGTTAAAAGACTGTCGTTTTATATTAAGAAAAAGTAAAAAAGAGGCCATATCAGTCTTTAAGTCTTTTTTTGTATGGGATTTCAGGTTATATTTTTGCTAAATAATTAAGGGTAATTACTGAATAGTTTTCTTTTAAAAAGAGGAGCACTTATGATTGGA
>CAYPMS010000221.1:0-3910 GCA_964411655.1 uncultured Fibrobacter sp. | reverse complement strand
AGCTTTTCTAAGCCCGAACAGCCTCAGCCCAAAAAATCAAAATTCCTATCAGCTTCAATGGTGACAGATTTTTGGGGCCAAGATAGGTTTCTGTTCAGCTTTGAACTATTGAAAAGATGCCTTATCGTAAGTTGAAATTCAGCTTCGAAACTGGAATCAACATGACAAAGTTTCTTTTATCTCTTCCGAAAAATCCCCCCTTACTATCCCCCATGAGCACCTGAGAACAGTTAGCACCAATTAGCACCATGATTAGCCATGATAACATTGAGCAATTGTGAGCACCACTTTTTGCCACAACTGATTGAAATCAGATGAGATATTTATTAAAAGTGTACAATCCCAGTGCAACAGACTATATTTAAATGCAAACTCAGTGCTTGAGTTTGCACGGAAAACGATAGTCCTCATAAAAAGCTTTTGCCAATAGAGTTGGCAAATGACAATGTGTAACACGCTTATGTCGTTGCCATACAATAACTTATGAGGTATCTTATTGCAGGAGGTGAAAAGTGAACAGAACTGAACGAAAAGTTGCAGCACGCAAAATAAACAAAAAAGTTTTGGAATTGCGCGAAAGATTGTGGCCCGATCTAGACGTATCTTTGTTGTGGAATCGAAAGAAAGAAGTCGGATTTACCACAATACCGAGGACATTGAGCTACATAATGAATATGATGGATGATCTCAATAAGAACAAACCTCTCTCTAAGGTATACTTTGCTTTGTGGTGTCGAGCATTCGATGAGATGATGGTAAACGTAAAAAATGAAGCAGAGCTTGCAAATGAGGCTGGGTTCAGTGGTCAACGGGCAATTATAACATGGCGAGAACGGATGAAGGCTTTGGTCGAGTTGGGATTTATCAAGGCAAAAGAAGGCGCTACTGGGAAGTTCAGCTATGTTTTGCTTGTGGATCCACATCGGGTCATCGAGGAACTTTATCAAAGCAATAAAGCAATCCTTGAAGTCGATTATAATTCTTACGTTGAAAGAAGCCTTGATATTGGGAGAACCTCCAATAGTGAGGAGGGGGAAAACAATGGAATTTGACGTTTATTGTGATGAAAGTCGGCCAGATTTATTCGCCTCAAATGCACCTCGATCCAATTACATGGTAATTGGCAGTCTATGGCTTCCTAAAGATCTAAGAAATGTTTACAAAACAGAGATCCACGAACTTAGAGAAAAACATAAAATCGGGCCTGAGTTTAAATGGCAAAAGGTCTCAAAGTCGAGGATTCAATTTTATACAGAGTTGGTCGAATGGTTTTTTAGCAAAGGTGAAGACCTTCGATATAGGTGTATTGCCATTGATAGTCATAAAGTCAACTTGCTGCACTATCACGAAAATGATCAAGAATTAGGATTTTATAAATTTTATTATCAGCTTTTACACCATTGGATACTGGATTTTAACGAGTATAACATTTTCTGTGATTCAAAAAAGAATGCAAAAAATGATCGACTAAAGGTTCTGATGCGATGTTTGAATTATGGAAATTTAGCAGCAGTTATCAAGAATGTTCAGGCTATCCGTTCGGATGAGTCAGTGCTTATCCAAGTTGCAGATTTATTGACAGGTTTAGCAGCATCCAGATTAAATTCCTCCTTAGCAGATGGAAGTGTGAAGGGGCAGGTTTTAGATCACCTTGAAACTGCTATGGGGAGACGGATTTGTCGAACATGCAAGGCCGAAAACAAATTCAATGTGTTCATAATTGACTTGCAGGGGGGTTGGTAGAGATGCCCTATCCCCCTTTTGTTTTGTACTCAACAGAGGATGAATACAAAGCCCACTATGAAAATGTATACTGTCAAGCTCCCATTGTCTGTTTTGATGGAATTTGCGTTCGGTTCAGAAAAGAACAATTCAAACATGCTTTTTCAGAGTCAGTAGGAGGTGGCAAAGACAACCTTTTCTCCAAAAAAAGGGCTGAACGTATCGACTGGATAAAAACAGCTTTAGAAGACCCTAACTCGGAGAGGTTTGTGGGTTGGGACAGAGATACGAAGAGTTATGATTATGGAAGGCGAGTAACTGTTGTAATGGGTAATTACGTTGTGGTCATCGCAATTTTGAAAAATAACTTCGCTAATTTCGTTACAGCCTACTTAGCTGATAGTACTGCCAGACGCGGTAAACCTGCAACAATTGACCTAATTCGGAGTGCTCCAAAGTGGGTATAAAAAAAATACCGCTGATTTGCCAGGCTGGCTCAGCGGTAAGCCTTTATTGGTTCAATGCCACAGGCAGAGAACTAAAGTAATATAATTCCTTCTTACATTCTACAGCAAATCTTTTACCAATGCAATAGAAATTCGCCTAAAACCCTTCGTTTATTGTGATCTTAACCCCAGATCTCTAGAAATCTTGCCAAAAATCGACAAAATCTGCCCTGGCGCTCTCCTAAGAAGTAGTCTACAATGTTTTAACAACATCCACCAAAGATGGTTTGCCTTCTCGTTTTTGTACGGTTATATTCTGAAAACCTTGAAAACATAACCAATTGGAGGTGTTTAAATGAAACGAGTAATCGGAAATGTTCTCTACGATACTGATACTGCAACCGAGGTGTTTGAATGTTCGATTGGAGAAGGTGCAGTGTATGGCTCCGAGGTGTTGTATCTAACACGAAAAGGCCAGTTTTTTCTTGTTTTAACGGGTCACGACATCAATTCGGATGGGTATCACGACATCAGAACCTGCCTGCAATGCCAGAATGGCAGATTTAAACACGCTCGGTTTCGAGTTTTTTCACATGAACAAGCCTTAGATTGGCTGCAAATGCGACAGGCTGATGGGGAAATTGTTATTGATTTATTCCCGAATATTCTGGTAGCATGAAAACGTCATTGGTCAAGGGTTAAAGGTTGTCGAATGCTGTTTTCCCCATTGCGAGGCAGGTTACATTCAATGCCCCAGCTTCGAGCAAGAGCTGTTCACAGGCCGAAAAAGAGGCCCCTGTGGTGCTAACATCATCAATTAGGAGAACTGTTTTTTCTGCAATGTTTTCAGGAGTACAGACCCGAATTGTCTTCAAATGTCTCTCGACCCCCCGAGTACCACCACTCGCCAATTTAGGCAATTCTGCAAATCGTGAAAGGCAATTCTTAGCATCGATTCGATTTGAACTTAGGCACAAAGACGCAGCAACCTTCATTATGCCTGTCTCTGGCCTTCCATCATGAGCTGGGACTACAGCAATGGAAAGTTCACATTCGGGGTTTAAAATCAATTCTATACGTGTTTCAAAGTGCTCTATACCCGAAAAATATCCAGACTTGAGATTCAGCACCATTCTTGAGAACAGGTCGAATTTTGGGTTTCTAACAAGCCGTTTTCCACCTTTGTTGTTGTGAATCCGAAAAGGGTGATAAACCCCCAAATAATAATATCCGAATTCGTCCGTTCGAGGTTCTAATCCAGCTCTAAATAATCCCATTCAAAACCCCCTTTTCCAGACTATAACGTTCATCTGTAAAACCGTTGGGTAATGATGGGATATTCACGTATTTTTTGAGCTATGGAAATGAAATCGTTTAAACACCTTGCTATGCTCGGGCTTTTGATTCCGATTCTGTTTATGTGTGCTGGGACCAAGTCGAAGGGAGTACTCCCACAAACAAATGAAGAACCCCCATTGGTGATTACAGATAGTAAACGGAGTTGATATATCATGTAAACTTACTTGATCTCAATCACGCACAGCATATATTGTTTGATTATATCGAAGGTTTTTACAATTGCAAAAGGATTCATTCTACTTTGGGATATTTATCACCAGCAGAATATGAATCTGTCAAACGGAAGAAAATTGCTTAGTCACGTGTCCATTTTTTCGGGGCAATTCCAGTATTGAGAAAGTCGGTATCAATATAAACCAGTTTTGGTTGATAAAATGCACCAA
>CAYPMS010000220.1:0-3971 GCA_964411655.1 uncultured Fibrobacter sp. | reverse complement strand
AGAGCAGAAGAATAAATCAAAGGCTATTCTTCAGATATTTTTAAGACCGGTAAAAGCAATGATCTATTTTAACAACAAACAATCAACGTTTTGAAAGGAATTTTCAATGAAAACGCATGTGAAGTATTCATTATTTAATCTATCCTTAGTCTTTTTTATAATTGCGACTGTCTGGCATGCTAGCTTTGCAATTGATCCAAAGCAGATGTGTGAAATTTCGTACGATCCTGAAAATTTGAAAATAGGCGTTAAACTTGGTGAAGAACCGCTTAAGGCCGCTCTGAGAATGGAATTGCAGGATCAGACTTATCCGATAGTTTGTGGGTGCGAAATAGGAAAAACCGGTATTAACGATTATATCGGAGAACATGCCTGTAGACATGCTTATGATTTCAGTGTAGGAAATATTAATGAGAGTAAAAACAGTATACAAATTAACTTTGGATATCAGCAAAGGCAAATTGATGACTTTTTATGGGGACATATTGAAACGTTTCGAGTTAATAGTGACATAAAAAGTTTTCTTAAACCTACAATTGTAGATAATACCCTCAGCTTTTCTCTTTCCGACCTGGAAGTAACCGATTCTGAATTTCACGGCTTTGCAGCTGTTGCATCTGCAATTCTCCTTGGGCCGCTTTTTGAATTCGGAAATCCTATAGTAGGTGTTACTGACAATTTAATCATGGCACATGTTATCACAGAAAGTATTGTTAATATGATTGCCAATGACCTTGCCGGAGATATGACAAGAGATTTCGGCGGGTTCGATTTTAATTTGCTATTTGATAAACTGAATATATTAACGAATTATCAATCTGAAGGTTTGATAACAGCAACAAATGCAGAATTTAAAGAGACAAATGGTGATAATTACGGTGGACTATGGGTTTATTTTGATATTGATGCCCAAGTTGCTGAAAGACTCTTTAATGAAGTTATTGTATTCGCAGAAGAAAACGGTATTTTAACTGCTCTCAAACCGCTTATTGAATTACAAGATTTAGTCGCAATGAACGGTTTTGATATTTCCAAGATTACTTCAGCGCATAAGAATCTCATTATAAGCCTTTCTGGTGCTGGAGAATACCTTCCGACAGTATTAGATCCTGCAAGGAAAACAATTGCAACATATGTGGAAACACCTGCAGAACCTGTAGAATCTTCCGGTGATGCAATTTATCCTTTACCTGTGAATTATATAGATGGTAAAACCGTTGCTGTAACTGCTTCGCCATGGTTAAGGCCAAATTTTGACCGTACATCAATTGATCTTACCAATGAAAGCTGGGGCCCTACACCTGCCGCATTTGCGCTTAAAATAAAGGAAGCACTGGACAAAATGGCTCCTGAGCACAAATTAATATTATTGGGCAAAAGCATGGGTGGATGCAAAATGCAGGAAATTATTAATGAACTCAGCATTTTGAATGTACCTGTTGATCTATTAATAATTGTAGATGGGAGTTGCAGGGTAGCTGATCAGTCAAGCGAGAATAAAGATATTCCTGTCACCGTAAAAAGAGCATACAATTACCGACAAATCAGTGTACAACCTGAAAATGATTACCAGAATGGTTTTAAGATTACAACCACGTTTCCGACAATTGGAAGTGATGTTGTGGTCGGTGATGTCGGAAACGACATAGGAGAACTGATGTGTGAAGGTGTCGGGCACAATGATATTGATGAATGCCCTGCATTGCTGGTTGAAATCGACAAAATAATTAGAGGAATACTGAGAGTTCCCGATGGTACAAGCCTGGCTAAAGTTTCAATTTCTATTCTTAATGAAGGTCAAAATGAAACAAATATTGTGAAGCCAAGAATCTATATCCAGAATATAAGCAGTATTCCGATCAGCGACTTCCAGGTGTATTATTATTTTGCTGTAGAAGATGGAAAAGCACCGGTTGTTGATGATTATTACACACCTTTCAGTACGCCTGTTCTGGAAAGTACGGGTATTAACACCTACCGTCTTGTTTACAATTTTGCTGGGGCCACTTTATCACCGGGAAGTGTCCTTCCAAATTCAGACGGAAGCATTGTCGGAATACATTATTCAGACTGGAGTCCGGTTGACAAGTCTATGCATCTGGCCTACAATCTTTCAAACGGATTCAATCCAAGTGAAAATCTTGATGTGCGGTTAAACGACGGATCATATTTATTCGGTAATGTAATTTCAACTGGAGAAGATGATGAAGAAGTCCCAGACACAATACAAGGTGATATTTACATCACAGGGAACACTACAATCCCAGTTCCACCTGCGGGAGTTACTGTTCGTGTAAATAAGCCTGAGTATCTGCACGGATTAATGTTTACAGTAAGGAATGCAGGAACCGAAGATTATACAGAGGTTATTTGGAACGGCGTCCTTGATCAGAATGCCAATGACTGCCAGGCACGTTCTGCTCTTTTAAGCGGAAACGGAGCACAAATCAATAATATCTGTACACCAAAGGATCTGGATGGAAAAATGAGTTTCGAAATTAGGTCACAGGACGGCAAAGCACATTCGGTAATGATCGAGATATTTGAATGGTTTAATGGAACAGGTTGTCAATAATAGTTATACTTCCAATAGCGCTGGTAATTTTATTATCAGCGCTGTTGCCCAATTTAAATAGAATTATAGGAAAAACAGCAATGCGATTAATTAAAAAAAGAAAATTATCTACTCTTATTCAAATTTTTTTCTTTAGTTTGGTTATCATAGTACACAAATCTGCTGCTGATACTTGTTTCTGGTTTTCTGGTTCCGGCGGTTTGAGTTCCTATTCAGGATTTTCTGGGACTGCTTCACTATCCGGTGGGTTTCAATTAAAAAGGTTTGTAGGGCAAGTCTATATTTCAAAAACAAATGAAAGTGATTTCTTAGACTATTTTACCCTTAAAAAACCAATGTCAAATTACTCTGATTATGGTTTGCTCGGTGGAGTATCAATTATAAAAAATGATTGGGTACACCTTTGTGGTACTGTAGGTATTTCACATATACAGGGAAAAAGAAGAGGTGAACTCATAGCAGCTGATACCGGTTTTGTTCTGGTTGAGGAAAGATATCAGTCTGAATCTTTTAAAGCATTAAATTTCCCTTTAGATGTAAATATTTTCTTTATTAAACTTACCTATTTTGGATTTGGAGCTAACTTGCATGCTAACCTCAATAAAGAATTTCAGGACTTTGCATTATCATTCGCACTGTGTTTTGGGAAATTAAAATAAACCTTAATGCAACATAATATCTTGGAGTAAACTATGAATTTTCGTTACCTTTTAAAATGTGCTTTGTTTGGCTATGTATTCATTGTCAGTAGTAATGCTTGTGCACTGGAATTTTCAGCTGGTTTGAAGGGTGGTATAAATCTTGCAAAATTTTACGGGGCCAGAGAACTGGAAATAATTGGTGTTCATTACGACCCATATGAAAATCAAGTAATGAAGCCCGGTTTCATGGCTGGTGCTGTTTTACAATTTAAAGTATCCGATAAGTTTGCACTTCAACCTGAACTTCTATTCTCTTCAAGAGGACAAAAAATAAACGACGGTACTGACTGGGCAACTCTCATTTTAAATTATGTTGAAATACCTATATTGACACAGTTCCTAATTCCTATTGGTATTGTAACGCCTACTGTTTATGTGGGGCCTTCACTTGCCTTCAAAATTGGAAAAGTAAATAGAATTGGTGAAACCGGTGGAATAGAAACCGATATGGATGACAATGAACGTGAAATATTTGACAAATATTATAACAAATTTGATTTAGGAATTGCCGTAGGGGGTTCCGTTGGAACCAAAGTCGGTCCAGGCAGTTTAATAGCTGATTTTCGTTATACTCTTGGATTACTATACATCGAGAAACTAACCAGTGATCTCGAAACACAGGGAATTACTAAAGAAGATTTTTCAAAACACAGCGTCCTTACATTTGGATTGGGTTATCTTTTTGCATTCTGATT
>CAYPMS010000219.1:0-3978 GCA_964411655.1 uncultured Fibrobacter sp. | reverse complement strand
CTTATTGGACTGCTTTATACAAACAATTGTATCGCAGTGTTTATTGTTTTGAGTGGATAAATTGCAGCAGCTCCTTCAGATTTTCCTTATCGGTAAAATCAACCGGTTTCGAAAATGCCGCCATCATACCTTTTTCATCAGAATCCCATTTTTTCTTAAATTTTATTTTCCATTTCATAAGAGTCATCAACGCTTTGTTCACAAGATCAAGTTTATTAAAATCAAAACCCCCACGCAAATAGAAAAATGATATCTGATTCTGTTGATCTGAGGTAAAATTTCTGTTTAATACTTCTGATGATACCGCTGGACGTGCTGGAGAAGCACCTGTTGCAAATATTACGATTGTTTTTTCTTTTAGCCTAGGAAGGTTTTTTCTGATTAAATCTACTCCTCTTATTCCAGCTGCATGGAGACTTCCACCATAGATAATAATATCGTAATTAAGGATTTTTTCCAGGTCGGCCTGCTTTCGATCAAGCAGATCACAATTGAGAGATTGTGCAATCCACTCAGCATATTTTTTAGTGAACCCGGAAGTACTCTTATAGATAACGACCGTTTTTTTCATAGTTGCTCCTCAAACTTCTGCGGACTAGAAGAATGATTCTCTTGATTTTTCAGTGATGCAACCTTATTTTGAACCTTCAGTTCAATTCTTTTTCTCTGAAAAATCAGTGTATCTGGATCTTTCAGAGGTAGGAGAACACCCAAAATAGCATTAAAATATAGCTAATTTGCTTATAGGGTGTGTGATGCTTAAATTTTATGAAATTACCTGCGCTTTTTAAAAAATCGACTTTTTATGCTCCAACGATAACTGGTTGGATACTTATTGGGTTAAATTTAACTACCATCCTATTGATTTTCCTGCTTAATATTCACCCTTATCTGGCAAAATCTGCCCCTGTTGGAGGCGAACTGCTTGTTGTAGAAGGATGGCAACCCGATTATGCACTGAAGGAAGCTGCCAGAATTTTTTCTGAGGGAAATTACAAATTGCTTGTTTCTACTGGAGGACCTCTGGATCAGGGATCATATCTGCTTCAATATAAAACTTATGCTCATCTTGCCAGGCTTTGTTTCCATGAAATGGGGATCGCTGACTCCCTAACCGTAGCAGTTCCTGCCGAATCTGTCAGAAAAGACAGAACATATCAGTCGGCGATTGCCTTAAAAAAATGGTTGGAAAGTTCAGAAATATCGGTAAAAAAACTTGATTTACTATCTCTGGGGGCGCATACCAGGCGCTCTGCATTGGTCTTTGAAAAAGTACTAAAACCCCAAATCAAAGTAGGGAAAATTTCTGTAGAAAATGCAGATTATGATAGCGGAAAATGGTGGAAAAGTAGTGAAGGAGTAAAAACGGTTTATTCCGAGTTGATTTCACTTGTTTATACCTTTTTCTTCCTATCCTCAAAATATCCAGCCTCTCCATAAATTATGTTATTCAACTGGTCGCAAAAAAAGGAGCCGTAGCTTACAGGTACGGTATTCTACAACAAAGCGGCTTGTTCAAGGGTTAATAGATCGGAGCAATTAAAATGATATGGAATGAACAATTCGAAACCATGCCAACCAGCGAATTGCGTAAATTTCAGTTGCAGAATCTCAAAGAACTGGTCCTGAAGGTATATAACCGTGTCCCTTTCTATAAAGAGCGGATGGACAAAAAAGGAGTTAAGCCTTCCGATATTCAATCGCTGGAAGATATTCAAAAACTTCCCTTCATTACTAAAACAGATATGCGGGATGTGTACCCTTATGGGTTACTGGCAACGGATATGAGTGAAATTGTTGAGATTCACACTTCATCGGGAACCACAGGGAAACCGGTAGTGGATGCATATACAAGAAAAGATATTGAAATCTGGTCTGAGGTTATGGCCAGAACATTATCTATGGGTGATACTACCAAAAACGATATAGTTCACAATGCTTATGGCTACGGTCTTTTCACCGGTGGTTTAGGAGTTCACTACGGAGCCAGAAAAATTGGTGCAACGATTATTCCCATCTCTGGGGGTAATACCAAAAGACAGTTATCGGTTATGAAAGATTTTGGCTCATCGGTTTTAACCTGTACCCCTTCTTATAGTCTTTATCTGGCTGAAGCAGCAAAAGAACTTGGTATGGATTTTTCGACCTTTCCTATAAAAGCAGGTTTTTTCGGAGCAGAGCCCTGGAGTGAAAACATGCGCAGTGAGATTGAAAGCAAGCTGCACCTCAAAGCGTTCGACATTTACGGACTTACAGAAATTATCGGTCCCGGTGTTGCTTCTGAATGTGAATGCCAGGATATGTTGCACGTTTTTGAAGATCATTTTTATCCGGAGATAATTGATCCTGTAACTGGTCAAACGCTCGAGGATGGTAAAGAAGGGGAACTGGTTTTCACTACACTTACAAAAGAGGGTACTCCGGTTATCCGATACCGTACCAGAGATATTACTTATTTAATCAGGGAGAAGTGTCCTTGTGGCAGAACATCGGTACGAATGCACAGGATAATGGGTCGAACCGATGACATGTTGATAATACGTGGGGTAAATATTTTTCCATCCCAGGTCGAACAGGTTTTACTTAAAATTGATGGGGTTGAACCACATTACCAGATTCTGGTAGACCGAAAGGGAGCACTTGATTCTCTTGAGGTGAGAGTTGAGATGAATGAGACTCTGTTCTCCGACGAAATCCGCCATATAGAGAATAAAGAAAAAGAGATAGAACATGCTCTCAGAGAGGAACTCCTGGTACACAGTAAAGTTAAACTGGTTGAGCCCAAGAGTATTGAGCGCAGTGAGGGAAAAGCAAAAAGAATAATCGATGCGAGAATCATTTGAGGAGGACTAATGAAAGTTCAGCAGATATCCGTTTTTCTGGAAAATAAAGCAGGCAGACTGGCTAGTGTGGCAAAAGTGCTCAGAGATAATAAAATTAACATTCGAGCTTTGACGATTGCTGACACTTCTGATTTCGGAATTTTGAGAATGATAGTAAACCAGCCTGAAAAAGCCTACGAGGTACTAAAATCCGCCGGATTTATGGTTAAGCAGAATCCTGTGATTGCCGTACAAATTGAAGACCGTGAAGGTCTTTTTTATGATCTGATGAGTCTTTGTGATAAGAATAATATCAATATTGAGTACACTTATTCCTTTGTCGAGCAGACATCTAATAAAGCCATTTTGTTTATGCGGTTTGAGAATCCTGATGCAGCAATCAAACTGTTTGAGGAAAACGGATATAAGCTCCTCAGAAATGAAGAAATCAGAAAGATATAAGAAATGTATCAGGGGTTCATTGTAAAGATTTTATATACAGTGTTAATAATCTTTTTAATGAATCCCTGAGTTTTTTCGATAATCTCGAAGCTGCCTTCATATCCTGAAACTCTTAAGGGATCTGCCGTAATGATTATTGCATCTGTTCTGGGATTGTATTTCTTTATTCTTTTCACCAACTCGATTCCATTCATACCAGGCATAGTATAATCTGTAATTACCAGATCTGCTCCATTGGTCCCGATATCACTCAACGCATCCTGCGGATCTTCATGTGCTGATACCATGAACCCCTCATCCTCAAGAAAGCTCTTAATAACAAATGCAACAGACTCCGTATCGTCTACTACTACTATTCTCTTAGTGTCCTGAAAACCCACAAATTTCCTCCTGAAATTTAAGCAGAATTTTTCAGTTACCGGAAACTGTAATCTGCAAACTAAGTATCTGTTAAATTTTTCTTACAGCAGTTCCCAGAAATTCATAAACTTAAGCGAAGCAGTATAGTATATAACTAATATAATATCAATAAAAAATCCATTTTTCATAAATATTTTTATTTACCATATTTTGTTGAATAAGTTTTTTGTACACAATCATAATAGCTGAGGTTACGATACATTTAAGAACTCTGAAAAATTACTGTTCGATCAAATTGTATAACCTTTTATAATTATTAACGCTTCTCCTATCC
>CAYPMS010000218.1:0-4088 GCA_964411655.1 uncultured Fibrobacter sp. | reverse complement strand
AATATGTACAGAAGCGTTGCACACATCCCTCTCATATCAGAACCCAGCTTCAGCAAAACCTTCTACGCCTCAGACTTTTTTTACAGAATTAGCTGCTTTGTAATTTGCTTTGCATCAATCACTTATCGGTATTTTAACAGTTTTAACATGGGTTTTTCTTGTAAATCCTGTGTCAATAAGAATAATATTTACACAAAATTGTCTTTACATTATTATCAAACCTGTATTAAAAAGGAGTTGTACGCATGAAATCGAAAATCTGCACTATAGTTATTTTATTGTGCACGTTTTTGCATTTTCAGGGTAATGCCGAAAAAATGCTTATCCATAAACACGATGGTTCTGTGGATACTGTTGATATACAGAATGGGGCCAGAGTGGTATTCAGCGATACTGGAGACGCCGCCGTTTCTGTTACCGGCAAAGAACTCTGTCCTTTAATCAAAACTGCATCTGTGAAATTCATACAGAACAGACGTTTATTTGAAGTGGGCGTTGTCTCTGCGGGACAGATCCAGGTTCAGGCCTATAACTTGACCGGACGGTTGATATTTTCCGCCAGACAGACTGTTTCAGCCCCCGGGAGGTACAGTATTTCACTATCAGGTGTTCCGATAGCAAATGCAGCTTACTTGGTACGTGTGGATGCCTGCGGCAAAATATTCAATAAAATGATTCAATTGATGCATTAATCTCAAGGAGACTAAAATGAGACTTTATATTTGTTCAGCATTGATCTTTGCCGTGCTGTTTAATGTGACAATCAGTACTGCAGCAGAGTTATCTGTAATCAAGCGTACTGGCAATCCGGTAAACAGTCAGGTTGATGTTTCCAATGAGAGCATTATTCAAAAGCAACTGCCGTCAAATACTGTATCATCATTTGGTATAATATCAAACAATGGTATCGATTACACACTTTTAACCGATATAAGGAAAGTAACGGTAACCAGGAAGGGGGAATCGGATTCTGTTGTTTTCGTAATTGTACAAGCTAATCAAACCAGTAGAGTTTACAAGACCGACATGGTTGACAGTATAACTTTCATTGATTTTGCCACAAACGGATTGGACACTATCGATACAGACGGAGATGGTTTGAAAGATTTTGATGAGCTGAACCGCTATTTAACCGACCCGCGCAAGACAGACACCGATGGTGACGGATGGACGGATCAGGATGAGCTGACCTGGTACAGCCCGGAAAATCCCCTTATCTGGAATCCTCTTATTGCCGATCTGCCCCGGCTTGAATTCGTTCAATTGACAGAACCATCTTTCAGGTTCAAATGTGAAACAGGGGGAAGTTCATCGCGGGAGGTTGAAGTGACCAATGGGAAGACTTACACCTCAAGCCAGACTCGCTCATCTACGCTGTCTTCAAGCTACTCTTCAGAGATTGGGTGGTCGGTTGGTTTTCAGGCCATGATGGGGTTCGAAAACTTGACTCCCAAAGGAGAATTTACCCTATCGGCTGGCAGCAACGGAAGCTATACATTTGAAAACAGTCAGGAGTTTGGTCAGGAATGGACATCAGAAAACGAGGCCTCTTTTTCACGCGCGGAAGTCCAAGCTGCCGAGAGTTCTTGGACCATCACGGGTGTAGTGATGTCTGTTCCATTGAAGCTCAAAAATTCAAGCCCCATAAGCTACACTATAAAAAGCATGACCATGACTGCCTACACCATGCTTCCTCTTGGTACCGGAACGCCCGATGTCGACATGATTGCCAGCATAAGTCAACAGGACGAACAGGGATTCCAGGAGATAATGATGCAGCCAAACGGAGAGTCCGGTATAATATCATTTGTTAATAATTCTCTGACCATCGATCAGGCAAAAGATTGGGCGACACGGGCACGCAATATTTCCATTACCCTTTCCGGCTATACCATCAGTATGATAGACAAAAACGGAAACGAACGGAATTTCACCAATGAAATGACTGCAGTGGCCGCAAACACCGCACGTTTGCGTCTGGATTTCGGCCCCGGATTTGTCAATAAAAAACCTATTGAGCTGGCTTTAGCGGTTCACAATCAATATAACATAAACCATAAAGACGCCAATGACATGTATTTCAGATCAACAATAGGGGATATGCTCAGGGCCGCCAAAATTTCAGTAACTTACGGTAAATACAACGGGAACACGGGAATTGTGGCCGTTGACGGCATCATGCACGACCCCGAGGAAGAGGGATACTGGTTCGTACAGCTTTGCCATCCGGCAGCAAACACCTCCGTCGATCCGACATTTGAAGTCTTTTCAGTGGCCACTCGCAGCTTTACACTGGATACCATATATGTGAAACCAGGGGACATCGTCGATGTCATATACACCAAAGACAAGGATAAAGACGGAGTCCCGCTGCGTCTGGAAACTCTTTATGGAATTTCTGACAGTAAAGTCGATAGTGATGGCGACAGTATAAGTGATTCACTCGAGATTTTCGGCTGGAAAGATACAAACGGGAAAATCTGGCGGACAGATCCAGCCAACGAGGATACGGACGGGGATCAACTACGAGATGATGTCGACCCGAATCCACTTCGTCGGCCGGTCGATGAAGCGGGAGCCTTGGAGAGCGTGGCATTTCGGCGCGTAAATCTGGCGAGCAACAAAGAGTCCAATTCGTTTGACAGTATAGGTCTTGACAATGTCAGCCGTAATCTGGAGCAGGGCGGAATCCCTGTATTATGTCCCTTGCAAATAAACGGGAAGCGTGTTCTAGAGAACAGAAGTCTGCATATTACTGCAAGAGGAAAAACACGGCTTTCAGGCGTGGAAATCTGGGCTAAATCTCTTCTTCCAGGCGAAAACGATTCAGTTTATTCCAGCCTTGCTGCTGTCAAGGGGACCGAAATGCGTGCATTTGAAGGAGTGGTTAAGATGCCTGCTCTGGATACATCGGTAATCAAGCCGGTGCAGTTAAGGGTAAGAACAGTGGCTGAAGACGGTTCCGGGCACAGTGAATATCTTTTTACAATCAATATCGCGCAACCACATGTAGGGACTGGCGAATTCAGTGCATTCCTGGCATCGGACACTCTTGGTTCCGGCCTTACAAGCTATAACGGATTCCGTGTCAGCGGAAATTATGAGTCGATTGGTGGTCCAGATTACGATACCCTGCTTTTCGTCTATTCAAAATCAAAAGTGGACCTGCAGAATTATACGCCTAAAGCTGTCACCCGTGTTCCCCGGCCCGGAGAGCATCCGTCAAGCTCTGTTTTTGCAAGTAAACTGATTGGCAATCCGAAATCTGCAGGTGATTTCCAAATGGATATCGTGGGTCTGGAGTTCAACCAGAAATACTACGTAAGGGGAGTGACAAGCCGCAGGGTAGGGACTTCCCATATAATGACCTACGGGTCAATTGACAGTATAAAAACAAGTGGCACTGCAAGGGTATTTGTTACCGCCAAAAAATTTCTCAATGTGGAGACGCGGGACTATGAAGACGTTGCCGTGCATCCTGACTTGCCGGGTCCAACAGCATATGGATATACGGCAGAGTATATCTTCCATATGTATGCAAGGAGTCCAGAGGATTCCTGGCATGATATCTACATCGCGGGTAAAAGATACATGGATATGATAGGCACACCTTCTGGTTATACTCCTCACGATTCTACTCTGATACTTGAGCCAAAAGACCAGACTGTCTTTATTGATACATTGGAGCCGGGAGATTCTCTGATTGTGCGGTATGAGATCTTAGAGGATGACTATGATCAGGCTCCGGACGTCATTGCCGACGACGTGTTTACATTGCAATATAACAGTACAACTGCACCTACTGCATCAAACAATGTTATCATTGGTCCTTCTTCAATCTATTACTCCGGGAAGAAAGATGGAGATCCTGGGGTGCCGCTAAAGGAGAAGTATTATGCTGTCGAAGGGGAGCCAACACCAACTGATCGCGGAAAAGATGGTGGAAAAGTCAAGGCATTTTTCTATTGCGGATATGAGTTGATCAATACCAAATAGGAATATTTCCGGACTACAGGTATCAAATGAGGCATAAGCCGTTTGAGTGATATCTATAAGCATCAGAAAAAGGAGGCGGGCCGTATCCGGCC
>CAYPMS010000217.1:0-4092 GCA_964411655.1 uncultured Fibrobacter sp. | reverse complement strand
TGCATGGGAGAGTAGGTCATCGCCAGGATTTATTTTAAAACCCTCTGTTTGATTAAAAGCGGAGGGCTTTTTTATATCCAGCTCCGAATTAAAAAAAATCCCCCCACCCAAGTTTATTTTGTCCATTACATTCTCCCAATAAAAAAGTAAGGAAAAAAGAATTCCAGAATATTATAGTATTTGATAAAAATTACCAGAAAAAAGCCTTACTTAAGACAGGGAAAAAGTGGAAAAAAAAAGTTTGCTCAAATTGATAGAGGAAATAAAAAAAAAGATAGGGGAAGAAGTGTTATCCGATGAGGAATTATTGATTCTTACCGCTTTTGAAATTTCCCATACATATACATATGAAGAAAAAAAGAACTCAAGATAAAAGATTTTATGAAAAAAATTCTCGTTTTGCTTCCTAACAATATGGGTGATGTGATAATGACTCTTCCGGTGTTGGAAGCACTGAAAAGCAAGTTTAATGATCATCAGATATCATTTTTTGTGGAAAAAGGTTTTGAGGGTGGACTGATAAACTACAAATTCTGTGATAATATAATCCTCTTTGAAAGAAAAAAAATCCGTGATCTGATAAGATCTGATTTATGGGAAAGTGGAATTGAACTGCTAAAAGAAATAGTTCAAGTATTAAATGAGGAGAATTTCGAGCAGGTTATTAACCTGAGTCAGAATAGATATGTTTCGCATTTCGTATCAAATCTGAAAGGGAAAAGGCTTTTTGGGCAGAACTTTATTCCTCAGGGTAATCATTGTATAAGGGATAGATGGTCAGAATATCTTTATGCAATACCATTTGGCAGGTATTACAATTCATTTCATGTAACCGATATTTATAAAAGAATCGCGGATGTTCCAAATATTTCTTTCAATAGCGGTATTACCATAAAAAATGAAGAAAAAGAGCAGATAGGAAGATATATAGAATCACAAAGGAAAAACAGCGATTCCCCTATAGCCATTTTTCAACCTGGTGCGGCATATGATTCCAAAAGATGGCCTGTCGAGCATTTTATATCACTGGGAAGAAGGGTAATTGAGGATGGATATACGATATTTGTCACCGGTGATATTGCAGAGAGAGATCTTGCAGAGAGATTAAAAAACGAATTAGGTGAGAACTGTGTAGCTTCTTCCGGAGAATTATCTTTTAGAGAGAGTATCGCATTAATCAGCTTTTCAGAATTTTGTGTTACTTCCGATACTTCGGTCATGCATGCTGCAGCATCGCTGTCAAAGAAAGTCTATGCATTGTTTGGTCCGACAAACCCGGTTGAAACAGGTCCTTACGCTCCGGGAAATCTTGTATTTTCGGGGCGGTGTAATAAACGCCCCTGTTTCTGCATTGAATGTAAGAGTAAACTGTGCATGAAATCGATTTCTCCACAGACAGTATTTTCATATATCAAAAAAAAGCCAGAGGCCAATCCATCATGTGATATTTATCAGACAACTTTTAAAGATGGAATATACTGCCTCTTAAAAATTGTTGAGAAGGGGCAACCTTACTACAGCAAAACTGGTGCAATGATAACACGCAAGAGTCTGGAGGCTGATACTGCTGTCGATACGCTTACCGGGGAATATAGAGAGCTATATGAAAGCTCAATCTGCTTTATTAGATCGATTTCGAAAATGAGGGAGCATCTTTATTCATATATCGCCAGTAACTCCAACACTGAGATCCAAAAGTTTGAATCTGTTAAAGAGAGCATTAACGGCCTCGGAGGAATAAATGACTTCTGGAATGCAATCTTAAACATCAGACTGAACAGTGTGCCGCTTTTGGACCCTGTGTTTGCTGTCAAAGAAAGCATAATTGCTTGTGATAAAACAATAGCTCAGATAGAGACTGCATTGTCAAAATGAGATGCAGAGTATGTAATAACCTGTCAACAGAAACTGTGGGGCAGAACAGACAACGCATATTTTGCTATTGCCACAGATGCGGATTGATTTCTGTACCACAACAGTACTGGATAAGTGTTGAAGAAGAGAAAAAGAGGTACAAGCAACATAACAATACTCCCGAAAATGAAGGTTATGTAAAATTTCTGGAACAGATTGTTGATGTGGTTTGCAATATCAGAAGCCATTCGTCTTCAACGCATATACTGGATTTTGGAAGCGGTGAATCTGCGGTATTGACCTCTCTTCTTATTAAAAAAGGTTTTAAATGTACTGCTTATGACCCCTTATTCGACTTAAACATTGATAAAGATAAATCGCTTTATGATATTATCATCTTGTGTGAAGTGATAGAACATCTCAGGGACATAGAAGGTGAGATGAAGAAGATTAAAAACCTTCTTAATAAACATGGCGCTCTGATAATAAGAACCCGCCCGTATCCATCAGTGGAAAATATCGGGAACTGGTGGTATGCACAGGATAAGACCCATATAAATTTCTTTGCCACTCGTACGATAGATGAAATTGCCAGGATGATAGACCGGAAGAGGGTCCTTTCAAAAGCTGAAGATATCTTCGTTATCGAATAGAAATCTGGATTTTCAGCTATTAATCGAATTGTAATATCAGAGTTACTGATCCTGAATATTGTTCTCTTTTATGGTGATCAGTTTTACTACTACGCTATCCTCCGATACCGTGACATAGTTGAATGAAATTGGAACATCAGACTCTATTCTTACCTGCTGATCGGTTGGAAGAATGCTGAATCTGGAGAATGGGCTGGGTGCACTCGTGTAAAGGATACCATCACGAAGCTCGGTTAAATGGTGATGAATGTGGCCAAAAAAAACGCCACGAATCCGGGCTTCCGATTTAACAAGTTGCTCGTGTAAACGATATCCGTTTCTCATCAGCATGTCTCTGTCTGCCCATGGTGAGCCAACCGGAAGAGGTGGGAAATGACAGAATAATACGATTCCACTACCCCTGGCATTATTAAGAAAAACTGATAGCGCTTTCTCCAGTTTTTCTGAAAATTCACCATGAGTGTCAACCTGAGTAGGCCCCTGAGTGTCCAGTATCAGGAATATCAAATTATTCAGGATGAAAAAACGGGATGTTCCTGCATTTGTAATACTTTCTGAAAAACCAGTCTGAAAACCCTCTACCATGGAGGGAGTATCATGATTGCCGTTGATAAAATAGGAGGGTTTGTTGATCTTTGAAAAAAGCGATTTGGCAAGTTGTATGGAGCTGTCATCGGGGCTATTAACAATATCTCCACTGTGAATCACAAAATCCACAGTTAAGCCTATTTCATTAATATGTTCGATCAGTCTCAGGGAAGTCTCAAAAGTGTTTCTTTTATATAATTGAAAATCTCTGCTATCGCCTATATGGGTATCGCTGAAATGGATAAATGAAATTGAATTCTTATTATCCATGATATGCGCTGGTGATGATTAACATTGGTTAGTTTCGGAAATCTTTTTAGCGATGAAATGACTGATAAGTTTACGTTCTGTCAGACCGATGTTTTTGAACTGAACACCGATATCCATAAAGTTTTTGTCTTTTTTTTGAGATATGTAAATAATTATTGCATCGGTACGGATAACGACCATGGAATCAGGAAGCACAAAGGTAAGCTTTACCAGTTGACCATTTTTGAAGTTTTGCTCTGCACGGAATTTCATTCCCGTCTCACTCAAATTCAAAACTGGACAGATCTCTTCAACTTCTGTTTCTGATGGATGTATACCAGGTTTATAGACCTCTACCGTAACGTAATCGGTTTCAACCCTGGGAAAGTGCCTTCTTTCTACTAAGTTCATGCTGAAAAAATAGTTGAGGCCTAAAATATTGTAAAGATCCTGATTTGAGCAGATCCTTCTCAAGGTGTATTTTTATTACAGCCCTTATCATTAAATCAAAAATTCGAAATTCGAAATTCGAAATCCGAAATCCGAAAATCTGAAATCTAAAATCTGAAATCTGAAATTATTTTTTATGGTACAGAAATCTTATACTCGTGTTACTCTGGCCCTTGATATTGTAAAAAAACTACAGGATGGGCCGTATGCCGGTTATCATGAACTGGCGTTTATAAAGCATCAGATAGATCTTTATGATACAGTGGCAATAGAAGATGCACCTTGCGTGAGTATTTGC
>CAYPMS010000216.1:0-4101 GCA_964411655.1 uncultured Fibrobacter sp. | reverse complement strand
AACTGTCACCATTAATTCTGCAAACTATCTTAGAAGGGTTAATGATTAAAATGGGAAAGAATATTGTTCAAAAGATTCTTGATTCGCATATCGTAGAGGGAAAACCGGTTATCGGTCAGCAGGTCGGAATCAGAATCGATCAGACTCTTACTCAGGATGCTACCGGTACTATGGCATATCTGCAGTTTGAGGCGCTCGGATTTGATAAGGTAAAAACTGAAATTTCGGTTTCTTATGTTGATCACAACACAATTCAGGATGGCTTTGAGAATGCCGACGATCATAAATATCTGGAAACAGTTGCTGCCAAATATGGCATAAAATTCTCCAAACCAGGAAACGGAATCTGTCATCAGGTTCATCTGGAACGCTTTGGTGTTCCAGGGAAAACACTTCTGGGCAGTGATTCACACACTCCCACCGGTGGCGGAATAGGAATGATAGCTATTGGTGCAGGGGGATTGGATGTAGCAGTAGCAATGGGGGGCGGCCCATTTTTTATAACCTATCCCAGAGTTATAAAAGTTGAACTTACCGGCTCGTTACAGCCATGGGTATCTGCAAAAGATGTCATTCTGAAAGTATTGGAAATACTCTCTACAAAAGGTAATGTGGGTGCGGTAGTAGAATACGGAGGTCCAGGGGTAAAAAGCTTGACTGTACCGGAACGTTCAACCATCACTAATATGGGAGCTGAATTAGGAGTAACTACTTCGATATTCCCTTCCGATGAGATTACCCTGGAGTTTCTCAGAGCTCAGAAAAGAGAGCAATGCTTTACTGCTATTCAGGCTGATCAGGATGCTCAATATGATCGGGTGATTACAATCGATCTTTCGACTCTTGAACCGCGTGCAGCTTGTCCCCATTCTCCGGGAAATGTAAAAACTTTGCGGGAAATCGGCCCCTTAGTTGTCGATCAGGTTCTGATCGGTTCCTGTACTAATGCTTCTTACCGGGATATTATGTTGGTGGCATCGGCCCTCAAGGGTAAAAAGATCGCTCCGCATGTTTCTTTGGGCGTAGCTTGTGGTTCCCGTCAGGTTCTGGAAATGGTCAGCCGTAATGGTGCACTTGCAGATATTATCTCTTCCGGAGCAAGAATACTGGAAAGTGCTTGCGGTTTCTGCATAGGGAACTCACTCGCTCCTAAAACCAACGCTGTTTCTGTACGTACTTCAAATAGAAACTTTTATGGTCGCAGTGGTACCAATAGTGCTGATGTGTATCTGACCTCTCCGGAAGCTGCGGTTGCAGCCGCGCTCAGTGGTAAAATTTCCGATCCCAGGGATGTCTTTTCAATGGAAAGCTATCCAAATATAAAGATTCCATCGGAATTTCTCATTGATGACTCCATGATAATAGAACCTCCAAAGGACAATTCAAAGGTGCAGATAGTTCGCGGGCCCAATATCGGTGACCCACCATCAAACGACCCTTGTCCTCAGAAGCTTACTGCTGTGGTAGCCATCAAGGTAGGTGACAAAATCACTACCGATCATATTATGCCTGCCGGAAGTCGGTTAAAATATCGTTCCAATATTCCAAAGTATGCAGAATTCGTCTTCGAACGTGAAGCACCTCAATTTGCCACTCAGGCGTTGGAAAACCGTAATAAGGGTATTCATAATGTAATAGTTGCAGGAGAATCTTACGGTCAGGGTTCCTCCAGAGAGCATGCGGCTATCTGTCCCATGTATCTGGGTGTAAAGATGGTAGTGGCGAAATCGATGGAAAGAATTCACAGAGCCAATCTTATCAATTTCGGCATCATTCCTGCCATTTTAACAGACTCTCAGGACTATGATACTTTGAATCATAATGATGAGCTTATTATAGATAATCTGCGCGATCAGCTTTCAGCGGGAAGCGAGCTGATTATGATTAATAAAACCAGAGGCAATACAGTTTCTTTAAAGGTTGAGCTTACCGATAGAGAAAAAGCAATGATTCTGGCCGGTGGCCTTATTAATGCAACAAGGAATGGTTAAGCATTTTTACTTAGAGGTGATCCTGAAAAAGGATCACCTTTTGTAAAACACTGAGAGTTCGTGACTGTGACTTCTAAATTGCTATTTCATGTGGATCGTATTCAAAACAGAGACGTTCCATTATATTCACTTCCGGTAATTTCTGGCCGGCAGTAAGCTGATTTTTGAGTTCATTATAATAATCCTCCACCAGATGAATTCTTTTTTCCAACTCACCCGGCCCGGTTATCCTGGGTCCTATAAAATCTTCAAAATGACTGGAAACTATTCTTTCTGTATGGATATTGCGTACCTGATAATCTACCATTCTGGACAGATGGTCTTTATAAAAGCGCAAATTTGTAATTGCTTTTGCCGCAACAGCCTGCAATAATAGATCAGAATCGATTCTGGTATCACAGACATCGGAAGTATAATCGCGATGCATTTCGCCGCCACTGCCTACAATAAAGGTTTTACGTGGCTCTTCATTCATATTCTCATCCTTGGTACGCTTTATAAGAAAAGCAGATGTGCGTTGATGGCTACCCGAGAGAGCTGTGGGGGAACCATTTTTTTCTATTAACACGGTATTGGAATGATCCCAGATATAGGGAGTAACTTCAAACTTGCCAATCTGCATGGTATTGACTGCTTTACCGGCAGTCAGAGGGTAACCGGGTACATTCTTTTTGACCAGTTCTTTGACTCTCATATCATCGTAGAACAATTTCATATCCCCATCCATGATCTCGCAGAATTTCATATGGGGAGATTTGCTCTCCTCCAGTTTCTCTCTGCTGCTGGAATCACAGTAAATGCAGGGAAGCTGATCGGGAGTGGCTGCAGGTGCTCCCTGAATAGTCTTATCAATAAGCATCGACAAAATCCATGGGATATCACCGATGTGGTCGTAGTGCTCGTGACCAGCCAGAATCCCGGTGATCCTGTATTGTTGTGCTATCTTTTCTCTTAACCATAAGGCAAGTTTCTGTATCCGGTCTTTCCCTTTTTTTCTCTTCTGATTTTTGCTGTTTTTTGAAAAACTTGGCCAGGGATCAATCAGAACAATCTCTTTATCGATTCTATTAATTATCATCCACCCGGCAGCACCCAGATAAAAGATTCTCTGAAAAATTCCATTGTCAATATAACGGAGAAACTTTTTTAACACTCCACCTTCAGGCATACTTTCCTCCAAAAAAGAAAAAATCAGCAGTTTATTAAGTATTGTTGAATGAGAAATAGAAATTTTTATTCTTTTTATGCTTAACAGAGATTTCTGCCTTGGGTAGCTCAGACAGGAATCCATCTTTTGAACGAATAAGGGAAAGCGATACTGATATAATTAAAATTTTTATCTGAGTGTGGATAATATAAATTAAAAATTTAATTGTTGAAATCCGATTTGTTATATTTCATGATCGAATCTATTAATTTTCCTTTTTTACGCCTCTATGAATCTTCTTCTCTTACAGAAATCGGATTTTTCTGATGACTCCCAGACTCATGTTCGACTCACTGGCCCCCGGATGAACCATATAATTTCGGTCTTTAAAGCTGAGACAGGCCAAGTGCTGAAAGCAGGGTTATTGGGTGGTCCAATGGGTTCTGCGCAAATCATTAGTATCAAAGAATCATGTATTGACTTATCAGTGAAACTGGATACATCCCCTCCGCCACCAGTTCCCTTAACTTTGATATTAGCCTTGCCAAGACCAAAAAGTCTGAAAAAAACTATAGAAGTAGCTACCACACTGGGAATAAAAACGATTTATATAATAGAAAGCTGGAGGGTGGAAAAAAGCTACTGGTCTTCTCCGGAACTTTTGGAAGAAAATCTTAATTGGCACATTTTTAAAGGACTCGAACAGGCACGGGATACCATACCGCCTCAAATTCATATTCGCCGTAGATTCAAACCTTTTGTACAGGATGAAATACCTGATCTGATATCCGGTCATCGTGCTCTGGTGGCTCATCCATATAACGGAATCAGTTGCCCCCACTCATTGAAATCACCGGTAATATTAGCAGTGGGTCCTGAGGGTGGATTCATACCCTATGAAATTGAACTCTTTTGCTCGCAAGGCTTTGAAGTCGTGTCTCTTGGTGAAAGGATTCTCAGAGT
>CAYPMS010000215.1:0-4101 GCA_964411655.1 uncultured Fibrobacter sp. | reverse complement strand
TGGCCTATGGAAGAGCTGAGATCATAATTCGCAACTGTGAGTGGGTATTTGAGAAAACTGGTTTGCAAATAGCCAAATTTGTTGCAGAAACCGACTATTCAGAGAAAAAGAAAGTATTTAAAGGGTTTAAGCACCGTTTTAATGATCATATCGATCTTTCTGCTTTAATGGAGTGTATCTCTGTGATTTTGAAGGAGTACGGATCAATAGGAAACCTTTTTTCAGAATCTGCAAACAGTTCTATAAAAGAATCGTTAACCCATTTTACCCGCTTTTTTAAAGAGCAGGGAAAAAGAATTATTGGAAGCAGAAAAAAGAGTTTTGAGTATCTTTTTCCATCACCGGAATCCGGAAGTGCCTGCAAAAGAATGAATATGTATCTTAGATGGATGGTGAGGCGTGATGATTCCATCGATTTTGGCATCTGGAAAAACATCTCTCCATCAAACCTGATTATCCCCGTTGACACTCATATCGCCAGTATCGCCGTAGCTCTGGGTTTGACCCGGCGGAGAAGTGCGGACTGGCAGATGGCCGAGCAGATTACTTCGGCTTTACGCCGTATCGATCCCTGCGATCCTGTGAGGTTTGATTTTTCTTTGTGCAGGGTGGGAATGATCGATTTCAGAAGGACTGCAGCATGAGTCAATTAGACAATGAAAGAAAAAACCAGATCAAGTTCAAGGGCATCTCAATAAGTTCAGGAAGAGTGGCAGGACAGATTTGTCTTTACTCTTCAGAACGTCACAAAGCAGTCCCCCAATACTCTCTTACCAATAATGAAGCGATTGAGAAGGAACTCCTGCGATATGAAGAGGTTTTGGGGCAGTGTTCACACGAACTCAATATGATTGCCTCCGATGTAGCCGAAAAGGTAGGTAAGGCCGAATCTGAGATTTTTATTACCCAGAAACATATAATGAACGACCCAAAAGTTGTTGCCGCTGTACGGGGGATGATAAGGGATGAGAAAAAGAATGTAGAATGGGCCATCTCAGAAGTAATGAGCAGCTATGAAAAGAAGTTTGAATCTCTTGATAATCAATATCTCAGAGAAAGGGCTTCGGATATAGGAGAGATACGGAGAAGGCTTCTGGGGAAGCTCAGTGATAAAAGAAGCGGGTTTGTATGTCACGGACAGGAAAATTGTAAACACGGTCAGAACCGGATCATAGTTGCTGAAGAATTGACCCCGGATATGATCGTGCATATGGATCTGGAAAAAGTGATGGGATTTGTCACTGAACATGGCGGAATGACTTCTCACGCGGCAATTATTGCCCGCTCTCTGGGCATTCCTGCAGTATCAGGCATTTCCGGATTAATGGATTATGTGAAATGCGGTGACTTTCTGCTTGTAAATGGTGATGACGGAGAGGTTTACTATAATCCAAAGCCGGAAACCATCTCTTCACTTGCTCCGGTGGAACCGGTTCAGTCCGAGACGGTGTGTGTACTGGGTTCACCAGCAGGTATGGAAGTCCTGGCAAATGCCAGCACTATCGATGATGTTAAACAGGCCTGGACCGTTGGTGCAGATGGCGTAGGGCTGTTCCGCACAGAAATTTTATTTATCAAAGAGGGAAGGCTGATATCTGAACAGGAGCAGTATAATTATTATTTGAAAGCAACAGAAATGATACATGGGAAGCCGGTCACTTTTCGTATGTTAGATATCGGAGGTGACAAACCATTGCCATTTCTCAGAATAAAACAGGAAGCAAATCCATATCTGGGATGGAGAGGTTCAAGGTTTCTTCTGGGAAACCCCGATTTTTTCCAGGCTCAGATACGTGCACTGGGAAAGGTAAGCTGCAAGAATAAAATCAAAATCCTTTTCCCGATGGTCATTGATGTAAATCAGATGAAGGTGTTGCTTGATGCTGCAGATTCTGCTCTGAAAGATGTGCAGTGCGAGAGAAAAAATATTGAGTTTGGAGCCATGTTTGAAGTGCCAAGCGCTTTCCTGCAGGCTTCAAAAATCTATGAACTGGTCGATTTCGGAAGTATAGGATCTAACGATCTCATTCAGTATCTTTTTGCAATAGACAGAACAAACGAAATGGTTTCCCAGGACTATAATCCTGAACATCCTGTGCTCTGGGAGATGCTTTCTTCTTTGAGTGAAGTCGCACGAAAACATGGTAAACCACTCTCGATATGTGGTGAAATGGCAGGAAGAGAAGGAATACCAACCCGTCTTCTGGACTCTGGAATCAACTCTTTGAGCATAACTCCCCGGCTTATTCCCCGTGTAAGAAATGAGATGGCAAGATTCGCCGGAGTTCTGGTTTGATTTTACATGTGATTCTGTTAACAGAAAACATCCATATCAAAAAAAGGATACTGCATCCAGTAAAAAATTATGAGATATAAACTTCTTTTTCTGGACAATAATCATAGCTTATCAGCCATTGCCGCTCATTTTGCGAAGGAATACTCAAAAGAATACATCGAAATAACAAGTGCAGGACTTTACAGAAGAGAACTAACCGGGATGACCAGAATGGCTTTTGATCGAATGCAGATACCTGCATTTGAAAGAGTAATCTTTGAATCGATCTCCAGACAGCGTTTTGATCTGGTGATTTTGCTGGGATCTCTATCCTCAGAACTATGTCCGCTTTTTTCAGGTGTACCACCTGTTATCCACTGGAAAATCAATGAACCACAGAATGGGGACTTCTCACAATGGCAGCAGATCTCAAATGAATTAAGAATGCTTTTAAAATCCCTCTTCGATTATGGGTTTCTTAAAGCGTTTCAGTGGCAGAGAACCTGCCTGGGCAATGTTCTTGACAGTCTTCAGGAGGGAATAATTGCCCATGACATGAACCGGAAGATATTTCTATTTAATAGTGGTGCAGAGCAGATTACCGGTGTAACCCGTACCCAGATACTGGGAAGGGACTGCCATGAAATCTTCAGTCCTCATGTCTGTGGTGACAAATGTATCTTCAGCGATTGCACAGCCCTGCCCAAAGTTAACAGAAGCAGTTTCCACACAGTTTTCACCGGCGGGGCGGGAAAACGCAGGGAGCTTGACATAAACCGGTTTCCGCTAAAGGATGAGAATGGACAGATAATAGGAGCGGTGGCGGTATTTTCCGATTCTACCAGACTTCGGGAGCTGGAGATGCAGCTTGGAGAAGCGGAATCGTTTGAAGGAATAATCGGCCAGGATTATTCGATGCTGAACATTTTCCAGATGATTCGTGATCTGGCAATAAGTGATTTCCCGGTAGTGATTACAGGAGAAAGCGGAACCGGCAAGGAACTGGTCGCTGCTGCTATTCATAAGGAGAGTGACCGCAGGGACAAGGTCTTTTTGGCGGTTAATTGCGGGGCATTGCCTGAAGGAACACTGGAAAGTGAGCTGTTCGGGCATGTAAAGGGAGCATTTACCGGTGCAATAAAGGACAAAAAGGGACGCTTCGAACTGGCAGATAAGGGGACATTGTTTCTGGATGAAATAGCGGAACTTTCCCCCAGGATGCAAGTTAAGCTTCTGAGGGTGCTTCAGGAGGGAGTAATAGAACCGGTGGGAAGCGAGACTCATAAAAGGGTGGATGTGAGAATTCTGTGCGCTACAAACCGCAATCTCCGACAAATGGTCAGCCGCGGTGAATTCAGAGAGGATCTTTATTATCGTCTGGCGGTAGTTCCCATAGAGATTCCACCTCTCAGAGAGAGACGTAATGATATAGTTTTACTGGCCCGTCATTTTCTGGCCAGGACTGCTGGAAAGCTTTCACGTTCAGAGATGACATTCTCTAATGACACCATTTCTATTCTTATGAACTACTCCTGGCCCGGCAATGTTCGTCAGTTGCAGAATGTAATACAGTTTGCCATGATAAAATGCCGGGGAAATACGATCATGCCCGAGCATCTTCCACCGGAAATTCTGAATGCCACAAGTGTTCCGCTGATTAATAACGGTAGCGCAAAAGTCGGACGTAAACCGAAACTGAATGCCGAGATGGTGGAAAGTGCGTTAGTTAAAGCTGGTGGCAACAAAGCTAAAGCTGCCAGGATTCTGAAGGTAGGCAGAGCAACACTGTATAATTTCCTCAACAATAATTCTGAAGTGCTGGAAGA
>CAYPMS010000214.1:0-4111 GCA_964411655.1 uncultured Fibrobacter sp. | reverse complement strand
CTATGCGATCTTGCATCGGGATGCATATGCGCCGCGTTCAACTGCGGATTTTAGGATTATGATAATTTTTTGAAACCGCACCTATAATGCCTGGCAATAAAAAGTTCTATCATTTTATATTTATCCAACAACATAATCAGAAACTAATTAGATTATCTAAGTCAGAATCTTCTTATCGGTTGCATGGGGGGGTTTAAAGGTGAGAACATTCAGAATAATTCTGCAGATATTTTTTGTTACCCTTTTTGTAGGCACATTTTTCTTCTTAAATACAAACCCTCACGCTTATTCGTTTGATAGTGAATTTTTCCTTCGTTTTAATCCATTCACCGGCTTAATCACTATGCTGGCATCCAGATCGATTATTATGCCTCTGGCGATATTTACTTTGATTTTTACTATTGCCACCATTCTTTTTGGCCGTTTTTTCTGCGGTTTTATGTGTCCATTGGGAGCGATGATCGACTTTTTCGACCGATTCCTTTTCTTGCGCATGCGCTCCAACAAACGTCGGCCGCAGCTTTTCGTTCAACGCCTCAAATATATGCTTTTAACTATGATTCTGGTACTTTCTATTTTTGGGGTGGTTTTCCCCATTTTTATAGATCCATTGTCTCTTACCACCCGCTTTCTGGCTCTATTAATCCATCCACTGATCAACATCATGGGCATCGACCTGCTTAAATTAACCAGCATTTTCTCCTTATCGCTGGGCAACCACATCTATAGTCATTATTCCATCAGAATACCTTTTTATTATGGAACTATTCTGACAGTGGTTCTGGCATCACTGGTTTTTATCGGCAGCTTCTGGGACAAACGCTTTTGGTGCCAGTACATCTGCCCTACCGGTGCATTTTTAGGAATACTAAGCAGGTTTTCTTTGTTCAGAAGAAAAACCATTGCATCAGGTTGCAACAGTTGTCAAAGATGTGTTAAATCCTGTCCGGTTCGTGCTATCGATGAGAAAGATGTCAGTAAAACCAGAGTTTCTGAATGTATCGAATGCGGAATCTGCGTTGAGCTAAAGGATAGTTGCAGCAGTTTTAATTTGGCAAAGCCTTCGCCCCGGAAAAGCCTTAGCCCAGATCTTCAACGGCGACATATTTTATCCGGAACAATTGGTGGCTTACTTATGCTCCCAGTTTTCAGAGCTGCCGGAAGCAGTAAAAATGATAACCATGGTAAACTCATCCGGCCCCCTGGCTCTATTCCAGAAGAGAACTTCATGGCCCGATGCCTTGCCTGCGGAGAATGCATGAAAGTATGTCCAACCAATAGTATTCAGCCATGCACGTTCTCTGATGGTTTCTCTCGACTTTACACGCCAAAGATAGTTCCAAAAATTGCCGGCTGCGAAGAAAAATGTAATCTGTGTGGCAACGTATGTCCAACAGGAGCAATACGTAAATTGTCACTTGAAGAGAAACAATTTGTAAAAATAGGTACTGCTGTGCTGGATCGCCACCGCTGCCTGGCATGGTCTCAGAATAAGGAATGCCTGGTCTGCGATGAGGTTTGCCCCTATAATGCAATCGAAGCACGTTTGGTGGATACGGTGAAGGGACGATTCAAAGTTCCTGTTGTGAATGAGGATCTGTGCCTTGGATGTGGGATGTGTGAACAGCACTGTCCCATTTTTGATATTGCTGCGATTACCGTGTTCAAGTTTGGTGAAAACCGGCGTTTGAGCGGCGAATATGTTTCCAAATGGCAAAAAGAAAGGATTCTTGAACGCCGCAGAGCCTCTGACAGTGTTCATTTAGGTAAGTCTATTGATGGCAAAGATGAGGGTGAAAATAAAAATATCAGTTCAGATGGTTTTTCTGATCCTTACGAATCTGGTGGAACCAGCTCCGGATTTTCTGAAGGTTTCGAATGAGCTGATATGACCGGATGTTCTGTAAGGAGCGGCGATATAGATTGTAGTGAACATTTTCTTATTTCATGATAACTAAAAATGCCAGGAGGAAAATGATGCCTATTTCCAGACGTAAGTTCCTAGAAGCTGCAGCAGGTGCTACTTCGTTAATGGCAGTGGGAAGTACTTTTGCCCAGCAAGAAAGTACCGGCTCAAAAAGCGAGGTATACGTAGGAAAAGGAAATGCAACTCAGATGCTTCCAAAGATACTGGAGAAGATGGGTGGTATCTCCAGGTTCGTAAAACCAGGCAGCAGGGTTATTATCAAACCCAATATGAGTTTTCCCAATCCGCCAGAATGGGCTACCGGAACAAGTCCTGAAGCGGTTTTGGCCTTGACTAAACTCTGCCTGGATGCAGGAGCTAAAAGAGTCATTATCTGTGACAACACGATCAGAGATCCTGAGCATTGCAAGGAAAAAACCGGTATAGCTGCTGCAATAAAAGACCTCAAAGGTGCGGTTATTTTCATTCCCAAACAGGATAGCATGTATATCAGAAAAACTGATCCAAAGGCAAAGGAACTCAGAGAAGTCGATGTGGTTAAGGAAGTGTACCAATGTGACACGTTCATTTCACTTCCTTGCGCGAAATCACACAGTGCCGGTGGAGTGTCTCTAAACGTAAAAGGACTGATGGGACTGGTGAAAGAACGTGGTACATTCCATCGTGAGATGGAGATGCACACGGCGATTGCAGAACAGCTTTATTATATGAAACCACATCTGTGTATCGTTGATGCTACCCGGGCTCTTCTGGACAATGGTCCTGCCGGTCCCGGAAAAGTAGCTGAACTGAACACATTTGTGGCAGGAACCGATCCGGTTGCAGTGGACAGCTATGCCGTGTCTTTGGCTTCCTGGTACGGAAAGACCTTTGATGGAAAGCAGGTCAAGCATTTAAAACTGGCTGGGGAATTAGGGTTTGGCAATGTGGAATCATCTATGATTTCTGAAGTGACAGTTTAATGCACAGGTAATTTTTTTATATGTCAGCATTGCAAATGCATTGATTTTGATTCTCAGCCTGGTCTTGTGATAAGAAATCACCTTTTTTATTGCAAATCTACTGCTTAGGACTGTAAGACGGAAATGAAGCGTTTAACTGATTTTTTCCGTGGTGAAAGGAATCATTAAAAGGTGTATATCCGCAAATTTCAGTTACTGATTTCCTTTCTCCTTATATTTTTTACACTCTCATGGGCTCAACCAGCACTAAAGTGTCGAATTTACAAAACCAGCAATAATTGCTGGTTTGCGTCTTCTTCAGGTCTTCTGGTGTTCTCCTCTGCCACCCAAACGATCCGGCCAGTTACAATAGATCCTGTAAGGAAGATCTCCTTAATATCTGACATAGTAGAGTACGAAGGCTACCTCTTCGTTTCCACAGATGCCGGATTATATAAAATCGATATGACTACTCAGGGAAGTGAGCGGGTTGCTTTTCCCGATGATAAGATAATTATGGGGAAAATCTCTGTAGATATGGATTATATATGGTTAGCAGACAGCATCACTCTATACAGTTATGACAGATTGAGTGCAGAATGGAAAAGTTATAAAATTCCAGGGAACGATTTGAAAATAACAGGCATTCACAGTAATGGTGAAGTTATTTACTGTATAGGGAAAACAGCTGTAAATACGTTTTCTGTCTTTACAGAGAAATGGAACACCAACTCTTTCAATGGCAGCATCTCGGATTCAGCTTTCTTTTGGGTTGGCAAGAACACCCTCAATGTGATCAATGCCAATTCCATTCAGCGTTATATCCCATCCTCCTTTTCCTGGGAAAATACCACCGCTAAGTCGGTACCCCGTGATTATTTTGATGAAGATTCGGTTATTTATTATGTAGATTCCACTCAAATAATGAAATTGTCTGCTTCAACCAACGTTATTCGTCCTCTGGATGTACCTCAGACAGGTGAGATCAAAGCCTTTTACAAAATTGCAGATACACTCCTTATTGCTACCCAGAAGCGAATCATAAAGTATGATATTAATTCCGAGTCGATGGATTTTATCGAGTACAGTGAGGATCTGGATGCATCCAGTATCGAAAAAATTTTTTCCCATGATAAATTTCTGATAGCTGTCTATGAATCTTTTATCGCTTTGTACGATTTCACAAACCGTTCATGGCAGAAGTCTTCCCTTGGTGAATTTAAGCAGAAATTAAAAGCAGTTA
>CAYPMS010000213.1:0-4128 GCA_964411655.1 uncultured Fibrobacter sp. | reverse complement strand
AAAATAATTGGCAGTGTCAATGCCAGAACGGTTTTCGATGAAAATACAGGTGAGATAATCATCGATGCAAATGAAATAATTAATGAGGAACGTTGGAAAAAGCTTCTGCAAAACGGCATCGAAATGGTGGAAATACTTAAAGATGTCACAAATCCGGAGAATATGATTATTCGAAATACTCTGGCTGCAGATACTACCAAGTCCGAAGAAGAAGCATTATTCTATATGTATGCTACGATGCGTCCTGGAGATCCACCTAATGTGGAGACAGCTAGAAATCTGATACAGCGGCTGTTCTTTGATGAGAAAAGGTATGATCTGGGAAGTGTCGGACGCTACAGAATGAATACAAGGCTGGGGGTAATTCCACCTGAAGGGGTTACCACTATGACCAGGGATGATTTTATTGCCGCTTTCAAATATATAATCGGCTTGAATGATGGGGTAGGATTTATAGATGATATAGACCATCTGGGAAATCGCCGTGTACGATCTGTTGGCGAACTTCTGGCAGCACAGTTTGCTGTAGGTTTAACCAGAATGGTACGTACGATAAAGGAACGTTTGAGCCTCAGGGATACAGAAAATATTACGCCCCAGGATCTTATCAATGCACGTACCGTTTCCACGGTGGTACAGGCTTTCTTCGGTTCCAGCCAGCTTTCTCAGTTTCTGGATCAGACAAATCCTCTGTCTGAATTGACTCACAAGAGAAGGGTCAGTGCTCTGGGACCTGGTGGACTTACCCGTGAACGTGCAGGATTTGAAGTACGTGACGTGCACCATACACATTATGGACGTCTCTGTCCTATCGAAACACCTGAAGGACCAAACATCGGATTGATTGCATCTCTGAGCACCTTTGCCAAAGTAAATGAATTCGGTTTTATTGAAACTCCTTATCAGAAAATCGAAAATGGCGCTCTGACCGGAGAAATCGTGTGGTTGACGGCTGATCAGGAGGACAATTATATAATTGCCCAGGCTAACACCCCTGTTGATGAAAAAGGCAAATTTGTAGAAAAACTGATCTTTGCCAGATATAGAGGTGATTTCCCGGTAGTGGCTCCACAGGAGATATCTTTTATGGATATTTCCCCTATGCAGTTAGTCAGTATTGCTGCAGGATTGATTCCCTTTTTGGAACATGATGATGCTAACCGTGCATTAATGGGTTCCAACATGCAGCGTCAGGCAGTTCCTTTGCTTCGTACTGAGCCGCCATTTATAGGGACTGGCCTGGAAGCCAGAGCAGCTGTGGACTCCGGTTGTCTGATAGTAGCTAAAAATCCTGGCGTTGTAGAGAAAGTTGATGCAAATAAAATTGTGGTTAAAAAAATCAGGTCAAAAGATTCTGATGACATATTGGGATTGACTGAATATGATACCTATGAACTGGTTAAATTTGAAAGATCCAATCAGGATACCTGTATTAACCAGAAAGTTTGCATTAAAGCTGGAATGAAGGTAAATGCCGGTGATGTTCTGGCGGATGGCCATGCGACTCATGAAGGAGAGCTTGCTTTAGGAAGAAATGTAATGGCTGCCTTTATGCCTTGGCGGGGTTACAATTTTGAAGATGCGATCATTATTTCTGAACGTCTTGTTGCTGAAGATATCTTTACCTCTGTGCATATCGAGGTTTTTGAGACTGAGGTTCGTGATACCAAGCGGGGACCAGAGGAGCTTACCAGAGAGATCCCTAATGTCAGTGAGGACGCTCTCAAAAATCTGGACGAAAATGGTGTCATTAGAATTGGTACTGAGGTTGAAGCTGGTGATATTCTGGTTGGAAAGGTTACCCCTAAAGGGGAGACTGAGCTTTCTCCTGAAGAGCGTTTGTTAAGGGCTATCTTTGGTGAGAAGGCTGGTGATGTGCGGGACTCATCACTAAAAGCTCCTCCGGGCCTGAAAGGTACTGTTATTGATACCAGAATCTACTCCAGAAAAGAGCGTGACAAACGGTCTAAAAAGAAAGACAAAAAAAGAATCGATGAACTGAAGGCTGAGATAACCGATCAGATCACTGAAATCGAAAAAGTTAGATTGGACAGGTTGACAGAGTTTCTTACTGATACCGTATCCAAAGAGGTTTGTAATTTCCATACAGGAGAAGTCATCATTCCTGAAGGGAAAAAATGGACAAGAACAATGCTTTCAAAGCTTGATTTCCGTAACATTTCTTTTAAGGATGGATTGTGCTCCGATGAGGAAAAGAATAGTAAAGCAGAAGAAGTGCTTTACAGAGCTAACGATCTTATCTCAAAACTGGAAGACAAGCTGGATAAGGAGATCGATAAGGTTGTACGTGGTGATGAACTAAAGCCTGGTGTGCTGCAGCTGGTTAAGGTTTACGTGGCCAAAAAACGTAAACTTTCTGTTGGCGACAAGATGGCTGGACGCCATGGTAATAAGGGTGTAATCTCCAAGATTCTTCCTGTAGAAGATTTACCTTATCTGCCCGATGGAACACCGGTAGATATTATTCTTAATCCTCTGGGAGTGCCTTCCCGAATGAATGTGGGTCAGATTCTTGAGACTCACATGGGATGGGCAGCCCAAAAACTGGGTATAAGAATAGCCACACCGGTTTTTGATGGGGCAAGCTATGAAGATGTGGTTGACTTGCTCAAAGAGGCCGGGTTGCCTCCCAGTGGGAAAATTCAGCTTCGTGATGGACGTACTGGAGAACCTTTCGATCATGAGGTAACAGTAGGTCCTATATACATGCTTAAATTGTGTCACCTGGTCGATGACAAAATCCATGCACGTTCCATTGGTCCTTATTCTCTGGTTACTCAGCAGCCATTGGGTGGAAAATCCCAGTTTGGAGGGCAGAGATTCGGAGAGATGGAGGTCTGGGCACTGGAGGCTTATGGAGCAGCTTACACATTACAGCAGATTCTCACTGTTAAAAGTGATGACCTGGCAGGTCGTTCAAAAATCTATGAGGCTATCGTCAAAGGTGAAAATACTCCCGAAGCCGGAATACCTGAATCTTTCAAGGTTCTGGTCCGGGAAATTAAAGCACTTGCTCTGGATATCGATATTCTGACCGGTGAAGAAACCGCTGCTTGATTATTTGAACAGTTGGGGCACCCTGGGGTGCTCCTCTTTATACAGGGGGTAATACGTGGCAGAACTTATCAGCCATCTTGACAAAAAAGTTCAGGAGATAACGGGAGTATCGGTTAGACTGGCTTCTCCGGATACCATTAGAAACTGGTCATACGGTGAGGTTACAAAACCCGAAACTATTAATTATCGTTCTTTTAAACCGGAACGTGATGGTCTGTTCTGTGAAAAAATCTTTGGACCGGTGCGTAACTGGGAGTGTAACTGTGGTAAATATAAAAGGATACGCTATAGAGGTGTAGTCTGCGACCGTTGCGGCGTCGAGGTAACTCACTCCAAGGTCCGCAGGGAGCGGATGGGGCATATAGAACTGGCAGTACCTATTGTTCATATCTGGTTTCTTAAAAGCGTTCCTTCCCATGTAAGTTATCTTCTGGGGTTAGCCAACACTGTACTTGAGAGAATCGTTTATTATGAATCTTATGTGGTAATTGACCCGGGCAATACCAACTTGCGTCGCGGAATGCTTCTCAGTGAAGATGAATTCATTGAGCTTGAGGAACAGGGTAAGCAGTTTGTGGCAAAAATGGGTGGTGAGGCCGTACTGGAGTTGCTGGCCACTCTGGATCTGGAAGAACTGGCAATAGACCTGCGTTCAAAAATAAAGCTCGAATCTTCAGAGCAGCGCCGTCAGGAGCATCTGAAACGGCTTCGTATTGCGGAAGCGTTCCTGAGGTCTGGAAACAAACCAGAAAACATGGTTCTTCGTGTTTTACCTGTGCTTCCTCCTGATCTTCGTCCTCTGGTACCGCTGGAGGGTGGGCGTTTTGCGACTTCCGACCTTAACGATCTTTATCGAAGGGTAATAAACCGGAACAACAGACTTAAAAAACTTATCGAAATCAAGGCTCCGGATGTCATCTTGCGTAACGAAATGAGAATGCTTCAGGAAGCAGTGGATACGCTGTTTGACAATGGAAGAAGAACTTTCTCTGTTAAGGGAGAAGGCAAACGTCCTTTAAAATCGTTAAGTGACCTGTTGAAAGGTAAACA
>CAYPMS010000212.1:0-4160 GCA_964411655.1 uncultured Fibrobacter sp. | reverse complement strand
TTATGCAACGGGGAATTCTCTGGATCAGCAGAGCAAAAACAAACATGGCTTATTTGCATAGTTAAAAAATTCAAGATCACGAATAAAAATATCATTATTGATGCAAAGATAAAACTTACTGGAATAAAGAGCAGTAAATTGTATCCAGAAGGTTTTCGTTTGATTATCGCTGATGTAATCCGAGATGGAAAGTTAGTTCGAATGGAATTTATTACCGATGATTTTGAGCTTGCAGCATCAACGATCTGTGATCTTTATAAAGCACGTTGGGATATTGAGATATTTTTCAAACAGCTAAAGCAAACACTGAAGCTCTCTGATTTCCTGGGATATAATGAAAATGCAGTTCAATGGCAGATATGGATGGCATTTCTAACTTATGTAATAATGAGGTTTATAGCATATACAAGTAAATGGAAAGGCACGTTTGCACGTTTGTTTACAGCAATGCGAGGTATATTATGGAATAGACTGGATTTATGTAGTGTACTTGTTTTTTGTGAGACAGCAGAGAATCAACCTCGAATGTGCATGCAACCTCAACAGCTGTATTTAGCATTATTTTAAGAGAATTTTATGGGACAGCAATATATCAATTAAATTCGTTGTAAAGGAAAATGTGTGAACTCCCTAAGACAGAAATGAATTATAAAATGCAGAATAATGGGCTTTTTGCTTTAAAAAACATTCAAACTAACAGCATATAGGATGGTAGTATTATAAAATCAATCAGATCAGTTCCACCCTTAAACTGATAGCAGTCTCATTATGGAATGAAAAAGCGGTTTCATTGAATATCGTTGATTCAAAATCTGATACCGTTTATCAGCTGATCCCTTTTGCAGGCCAGAATTCCGGCAGACTTTCCGATGTTTCCTCTGTAATAAAGGATAACCTTCAGATATCAGAAAGCATAAAGAATGCAAGGGCGAAGGGATCTCCCGGCAATATGAATCTGAAACGATAAGAAATGAATCCGTTCAGTTCAGGCAAAATGGTTTAATGCTGTTTTTTCCCTTTAAACCGCCAGTTGATTTTATGCTCATCGAGATATTTTTCGAACTCAGTAGCACTGGTAAATAACTGTACATAGCAGAGCTCTTCAGTCTGTCTCTCGCACAATTCATTTTTACCAGGATAATCTTTGCATAGTTTAGGCCTGTTCTCATAATCAGAGCAGCGGTTATCTTTGTCTATATTACGGCATGGAGTTCTGAATTCAAGAATCCAGTTACCGCATAAATCGATGGAAACCCATATATTTTCGTGCATCAAGTACCATCTGATCTTGTCATAATCACCTTTACATCTCGGTTTATCTATTTGCATTGCCACATGCCGGCAACAGTAAGCATCGCATTGACTGCAGTTTTCAACTATTGACATAACACTCCTGATTCAGTTCAATTGTGGACATATTTGTTTTAACAGATTATACATGCGGTTATAATGTGAGCCACGCCAATAAATTTTTTTACAGTTTACACATTGGCTGAAACTGTCATAATACATTCTGGTCAGAGGCGGAATTTTTTCCTCTATTTGAACTTTACTGACCTCCAAAAGAGGGCTGTTGCATTCCATGCACAAGGAAAAAGGTAATACAGAAGGGCACAGATTGTAATAGGAGACGACCTCTTTCACCTGCTCCAAAACGACAGTGGTGCGTATCCAGTAGCCATGCTTGAGACATCCATATTTTAATACCCCAATATCCCTGGTTAAAAGTATTCTCTTTTCTCTGCAGGAAATGGTAACCAGCTCATGATCGGAAAAATCATTCCGATAAATGGAATCGAATCCCATCATTCGTAAATATCTGGCCAGTTTTCCCAGATGTACGTCAAGAACAAATGATGGTCTTTCTCTTTCAGATGGCAAAATTCCAGAAGAGAATGGTAAAATTTCCACCTCATCAGCATTCCTAATATGATAAGAGAAATCCACCGGAATAGAGTTTACCTTTATCAGCTTAATTTCCACATGCGGCACTCCCAATGATTCGATAATATCTTTAATGCCTGGATTTCCGCTAAAAACGACCTCTATTGTTTTTTCTTTCTGATCAGGGCTTAGAAAATCATTAAGGGAGCCGATGAAAAGAAATTTTGCTATCATAATGAAAAGGCACTCCAGCTTGAGTACAGTGCAAAATACAAACGGCGCGATTTTTGCATTTAAAAAATCGTAGCAGACTTTGCACTTATTCAAGTTTGAAAATAATTATGGAAAGAAATATGCCTCAGGGAGAAAAATTTCAACTGCAGGAGTGAAAAATTATGTCAGAGCAGGAGACCTATTCTCAGTATTTTAATGATGCTTTAAAGATACATGCAATTTGTGTGGATATAAGTCTTTCTGAAAATGATGCCCGAATTCTAACATACATGCATGCTAAAGCATCGGAAAGTGGAAAAGGAATCAACTATTTTCTTAATCCTGCGAACGAAGATTCAGAAGCTTTGGAAATAATGTTAGGTCAGCGTAAAGAAACTATTCAGCTTCCCCCCGCTGCCAGTCTGGATGCTCAGGGTCAACAGGCTCTCGATCTGATCCTTACCATTGCAGAACGTATCTCCCGCATAGATCACATGCTGGCTAAGGAGTGCGGTCTGGAAAACCGCTTGAGTGGTGAGCTAAGAAACCGCCTTAGATTGTATAAGGATCCTGAGTTTTGCCACCAAATGATCGAATTATATAATAGAGAAATCCTTCCACGCCTATATCAGTACGATCAGGTAAAAATCGATCAGGCATTCAGCCGCTTTAGAGCTTTGGAACAAAAAAGGGAAGAAGAAATTATGAGTATGGTAGGGAAAATTTAGTTTTTTTCAGTACTGAAATTTTCCAGATAACTTACAAGTTGTTTTGAATCAACCATCAATTTAGATGTGCCCTCTGATAACAACTTTTCTATATCGATATTGTACACATCCCAAGCTCCGACTGCGACTTCTGACTCCAGTTGCCCCTTGGCCCATCCGGAGTACCCTAGAAAAAGATAAGTCTTACTGGGGTCTGCTTCTATCATATGACCTATGCCATCCCATTTCCCTCCCAGGTAAACCTTGGGTGCAACCGCAAATGCCCCTTCTACCGGATTCTCTGTTACTTGCAAAACCTGTAACTCATCTTGTGATACAGGCCCTCCGATAAAAATCTCCCTCTTAAGCTTAGAATCTTGAAAACCATCAAATATTTCGGATAAAGGCATATGGGAAGGACGGTTTAATACCAGTCCATAAGAGCCCTCTACGCTGTGAATGCAAACCAACACAACTGTAGAATCAAAATTTGGGTCTTTTAATACATCCCTGGCCAGTAGTATTGAGCCAGTCGAAAGCTTTTTCAGATTACTCTGTATTAAAGACTGCCCGGAGTCGTTAGAAATATTCTCAATCATGTTTTAAAAATAGTTCAAGTATCAGTTACCAATCAAAATTTGAATCCGTAACGGGTTTACTGTATCATTATTACGCATAGAAAAGATCTGCAGATAATATAGATAGACCCGATAAGGTATACTGTGATTATATCTTACCGGGTCTTTCTTTGCCAAATGATGAGTTAAAAAAAATCAAACTACTCTTCGCTTTCCTCACCTTCTTCAGCAGAGGAATGAGGTTGTAAACGAGATGTCTCAGCTATATACTCTGTTGTAGCATCCTCCTTGGAATGAAGAAATTCCAAAATCTCCGCAGTCTGCTCTTCATTAAGAAGGAATCGGGTTTGACGGGTAATCTTCCCCTTGCCCCCCCATTGCTTTACGACTTTTTCAGTAATTTCGAAAGCATCCTCTATACGGACAAAACGCATTTCCTCAGCTTTTAAAGCGTAACATACATCCTCATCCAGACAGGAATAGTCTGAAAGGTAGCGGATATGCAGCCTTTTCAGATCTGCAGTTTTGGCAATGCGATAAAAACCGGTAAGAAAAAATTTACCCTTAAAATCAGCATTTGTGCCTTCGTATTTAGTCATAAATAAAAGGTAACGTATTTTAGATTTTACAAATGAATTACGCACCTTACTTTTAGAGCAGCCAAAAAAGCCATAGGTCCCGGTTTCATAATTGGGTTCAGGAAGTATATCTGAGGGAATAACTTCCGGAATCTCCCGAATCGGAATTTCCGATACCGGATCACTGGAATAAAAGACAA
>CAYPMS010000211.1:0-4222 GCA_964411655.1 uncultured Fibrobacter sp. | reverse complement strand
CACATGTGGAATATTCTACGGAAAATCGTCATTATGCACATGTTGACTGTCCGGGCCATGCTGACTATGTTAAAAACATGATTACTGGTGCTGCTCAAATGGATGGTGCTATTCTTGTGGTGAGTGCTGCAGATGGCCCAATGCCTCAGACTCGTGAGCACATTCTTCTGGCCCGTCAGGTTGGTGTTCCTTACATCGTTGTGTTTCTTAACAAAGTCGATGTTGTCGATGATCCTGAGCTTCTGGAACTGGTTGAACTTGAAATCAGAGAACTGCTTTCCAAGTACGAGTTCCCTGGAGATGAAATACCGATCATTCGCGGAAGCGCAATTGCTGCTTTGACAAATCCGGAAGATCCTGAAAAGGCAAAGCCGATACTTGATCTTCTTGCAGCAATCGATTCTTATATTCCTACTCCTCAGCGAGAAATAGACAAACCTTTACTTATGTCTGTAGAAGATGTTTTCTCGATTACCGGTCGTGGTACAGTGGCTACCGGACGTGTGGAGCGTGGAACAGTAAAAGTTGGTGATGAAGTGGAAATCGTGGGTCTGAAGCCTACCAGAAAAACAGTTGTTACTGGTGTGGAGATGTTCCGCAAGCTTCTTGATCAGGCTCAGGCTGGTGATAATATTGGAACACTTCTGCGTGGTATCGATAAAAATGATATTGAGCGTGGTATGGTTCTGGCAAAACCGGGAACAATTACACCTCACAAAAAGTTCAAGGCGAAAGTTTACGTTCTTTCAAAGGAAGAAGGTGGACGTCATACACCATTCTTCACCGGATATCGTCCTCAGTTCTATTTCAGAACAACTGACGTTACTGGGTCGATTAAGCTGGCAGAAGGTGTGGAAATGATTATGCCTGGTGATAACGCTGCAATGGAAGTCGAGTTGATTGCGCCTATCGCTATGGAAAAAGAGCTCCATTTCGCTATTCGTGAAGGTGGACGTACAGTTGGTGCCGGTATTGTTACCGAGATCATAGAATAAACAATCCGTCAACTATTAAAAGAGCGGTATTATGCCAAGAGAAAAAATAACGCTGGAATGCACATCGTGTAAGCAGCGTAATTACGAAACGACAAAAAATAAGCGTAAGCATTCCGGTAGAGTGGAATTTAAGAAATATTGTCCATTTGAACGGAAAAGAACAGTTCACAAGGAAGCCAAATAAGGCTTCCTGAGGCAGTTGTCGGGACGGATTGGTAAACAATAAATTAGGTCTGTAGCTCAATTGGTAGAGTAGCGGTCTCCAAAACCGTTGGTTGGGGGTTCGAGTCCCTCCAGGCCTGCATTTCCGGGTAAAACATGCAGAAGTTTATTCAATATCTCAAAGATGTTCGTTTGGAGATGACCAAGGTTAGTTGGCCAACGAAAAACGAAGTAAGTGGAGCTACTTTGCTCGTTATTATCCTGAGTATCGTCGTTTCGTTATATGTATTTGCATGCGATAGTCTTTTCCTGACTATTATGAGTTTCATCTTTAAATCAGGCCAAATTGGACAATAATTTAGAGGTACTCGATGGCGACACGATGGTATGTAGTACACACCTACTCAGGGCAGGAATCTAAAGTTCATCAATATCTCACCGAACTGATTCAGTCTGGGGAAATGGGCGAGCAGATAAAACAGGTTCTTATGCCTACTCAGGATGTGGTGCAGGTTAAAAATGGTAAAAAGCTTAAGAGCACTCGAAAGTTTTTTCCCAGCTATATCCTGGTAGAGATGGAGCTTACCAAGGAGACTATGCATGCGGTAAGAAGTTCTGCAGGGGTGACTGGCTTTGTAGGTGGTAATAAACCCCAGCCGCTTCGGGAAGAAGAGGTGCGTAGAATTCTGGGACAATCCGAAAAAATATCCCGCCAACAAGTTTCAGAAGTTCCCTTTGAAATCGGTGATGCTGTAAAGATTAAAGAGGGACCTTTCAAAGATTTTGATGGTGTAGTCGATGAGATTCATCCTGAAAAAGGTAAAATAAAAGTAATGGTGAGTGTGTTTGGAAGATCGACCCCAGTGGAAGTCGATTTCATGCATGTTACTCCAATAAGCTGAATATAAAGGGAGTCTGAAAAGTGGCTAAGAAAATTGTTGGACAAGTTAAACTGCAGATACCCGGCGGTGCTGCCAATCCTGCTCCTCCGGTGGGACCTGCGCTTGGTCAGCAGGGTGTCAATATTATGGAATTCTGTAAGGCTTTTAATGCCAGGACAAAGGATTCTCAGGGATTAATAATTCCGGTGGTTATCACAGTCTATTCTGACCGGTCTTTTACATTTATTACCAAAACACCTCCTGCAGCGGTTCTTATAATGAAAGAACTGGGAAAAGAAAAGGGTTCTGGTGTTCCTAATAAGGAAAAAATCGGATCACTGACTATGGCCCAGGTAACAAAAATCGCGGAGATGAAACTCGCCGATCTTAACGCAGGAAGTTTGGAGGCGGCAGTTAGAATGATAATGGGGACAGCCCGCAGTATGGGTGTCAATATTATTCAATAAGCTTGCCTTATAAACAGGGAGATCAGTTTAATGAGACATGGTAAGAAATATAACGAAGTCTATAAGAAAGTCGATAAAAACAAAGAGTATGGTGCAGTTGAGGCTATCGAATTTCTAAAGTCAAACTCTACTGTCAAATTTGATGAAACGGTGGAAGTAGCTGTAAGACTGGGTGTAGATCCTAAAAAAAGTGAGCAGGCTGTACGTGGTGCTGCTGTTTTGCCACATGGCTTGGGTAAAGCTGTAAGAGTTCTTGTTTTTGCTCAGGGAGAAAAGGAAACAGAAGCAAAAGAGGCTGGTGCCGATTATGTGGGTGGTGATGACCTGGCTGAAAAGATTAAAGGTGGATGGCTTGAATTTGATGCGGTTATAGCAACTCCTGATATGATGAAAGTTGTTGGAAAGCTGGGTAAAATTCTGGGTACCAGAGGTTTGATGCCAAATCCCAAAGTTGGAACTGTTACAATGGATGTTGCTAAAGCAGTAAAAGAAATGAAAAAAGGTAAAGTGGAATTTAGAGTTGAAAAGGCCGGGATACTTCATGCCCCATTGGGGAAACTCTCTTTTGATACTCAGAAAATTTTAGAAAATGCCAAAGCATTTATGGATGCGGTAATTAAAGCCAAACCTGCTACTGCAAAGGGGCAATACATTAAAAAGGTCAGTCTTTCTAGTACTATGGGGCAGGGGCTGAAAATAAATTCTAATGATTTGAAACTGTAATTTACTTTTGGTTACCATAAAAAGGGTTTAGAAATGTCGACAAAAGCTGAAAGAACAGCGGATATCGAGTTTCTTGAAAAAGAATTTCAGGAAGCAACAGGGATTTTTCTGGCTGATAACAACAAGATTAATGTCGAAAAAATTACCAAACTGAGATCTGATCTGAGAAAAAATGGGATTCAATTCATTGTGGTAAAAAATACTCTGGCGAAAATCGCTTGCTCCAGGGTAGGAAAAAATGATTTGATTCCTCACTTTAAAGGTCCGACAGCAGTTGCGGTTACCAGAAAAGAGGGCACGGCTCCGGCAAAGATCATCAGAGATTTTCAAAAGGATAATAAAGACCTTCTTGGTTTGAAAATCGCTTATGTGGAAGGGAGTGTCTATAATGGCAATGATGCCCTTAAACTGGCAGATCTTCCAAGTCGTGAAGTTTTACTATCACAACTGCTTGGTTGTCTGCAGGCTCCTATGGGCAAATTTGCAGGTGTACTTAATTCTTTCCTTTCAAAGTTTGTGGGCACTCTGAACGCTCTCAAAGAAAAGAAGGAACAGGTAAAATAAGTACCGGAATAAAAACGAAATTAAACTCATTCAATTAAATGGAGGTTCATTGTGGCTACCTTAACTAAGGAAGAAATAATTGATGCTATTGGAGGCATGACGGTTATAGAGCTCTCCGATCTTATCAAGGCTATTGAGGAAAAGTTTGATGTCAAGGCTGCCGCACCGGTTGCTGCTGTTGCTGCTGCTGCTGCACCTGCTGCTGCCGCACCTGCGGAAGAGAAGACAGAATTTGATGTGATTCTTAAGAATGCTGGTGATAAAAAGATTCAGGTAATCAAAGTCGTCCGTGAGGTAACCGGTTTGGGCCTCAAGGAAGCTAAAGATCTGGTAGAGGGTGCTCCAAAAGCTGTTAAAGAAGCGATCAGCAAAGCTGATGCTGAGGCGTTAAAGAAAAAACTTGAAGAAAACGGCGCAACCGTCGAAATTA
>CAYPMS010000210.1:0-4239 GCA_964411655.1 uncultured Fibrobacter sp. | reverse complement strand
GTCTTGCCGGTGCCGATATAGCCTACGAGACCGCTTTTAACAAATGCGGAGTCATTCGTGTACAGACCTATGAGCAGATGTTTGAGTTTGCAACTGCCTTTAATTCTCAGCCTTTGCCAAAAGGAAGAAATGTAGCGGTTATTACCAACGCCGGTGGTCCTGGAATTATGGCTACCGATGCCATTGAGTTGTCCGGATTAAAAATGGCAGAACTTTCTCCAGAGACAACAGCAGAGCTGAAAGCATTTCTTCCCAAGGCTGCAAGTGTTAAAAATCCGGTAGATGTTCTGGGTGATGCAGATCCTCTGCGGTATGCAAAAGCGCTGGAAGTCCTTCAGAAAGATCCCAATGTTGATTCCATCATAATACTGCTTACGCCTCAGGCAGTAACAAAGCCTATGGAAACAGCACAGGTGCTTTGTAAAGCTTTAGATAAATCAAAACCGGTATTAGCCTGTTTTATGGGTGGTATCGATGTTACTCCTTCCCGTGATTATATGATGGAAAAGGGGTTGGCAGATTATCGCTCACCGGAAAAAGCGGTTAATGCATTAAAAGCCATGGTCAGTTATGCTGAGTGGAAAAAGCAGCCTCCTGTGGAGTCAAAGGAGATTAAAGGTGATCGTGCCGCTGTCTCTGCTATCATCAAAAAATACAGAACTGCAGGTCAGGTTCAGATAAATGAAAGTGATACCAAGAAAATTTTAAGAGCATACGGAATAAATACTCCGGCTGGTGCACTGGTAAAGAGTGCTGAGGAAGCTGCAAAGGAATCCCAGAAGATTGGGTATCCTATTGCCATGAAGATTGTTTCTCCTGATATTATCCATAAGTCCGATGTTGGTGGAGTGATGCTTCATTTGAAATCTGCTGAAGCGGTTTCGGAAGCCTATGCTGCGATGCTTGAAAAGATCAAGACCAATGTACCCAATGCCCGTATTACCGGTGTTTATATCGAAAAGATGTCTAATCCCGGAAGTAAAGAGGTTATCATCGGTCTTACCCGTGATCCGCAGTTTGGACCAATGGTAATGTTTGGAATGGGTGGTATCTTTGTCGAGCTGCTTAAGGATGTTAAATTTGCACTTGCTCCGGTAAGCAACAAAGAGGCACTGGAGATGATAAAGCAGATTAAAACCTATCCCTTACTGTCGGGTTATCGCGGACAGAAACCGGTTGCAGTGGAAGCTATTGCCGATACTATCGCAAGGATAAGCCAGCTGGCGATTGATTTCCCGGAAATCAAAGAGATGGATATCAATCCGTTCATGGCGTTTCCAGGCGCAGAGGAATCGGCTGCTGTTGATGGACGTATGACTTTGACTGCACAATAATTTTCTGTTTCTTTGTTTCTTCGGTCCGGAAATTTTTCCGGACCGGATTATTCCACCGAAATACCTGATCAGATTTACAGATCGATATTCCGTTTCGAATCTGATTTTCCCGTTCCGTTCGAATTTTCCGTCCAGATCCGATATTCAATTTCGGACCAATATTCCGTTTTGACAAAATATTCCCATTACGAATCGCTGTTCCCGTAACGCACATATAGTCGTGGGGCGAGGAGCCCCACGCTAAGGTAGTGAAACCATTCAGGCTTTGGTGGTAGGTTCGGGTTTATTTTCAAGATTTATCTGGTATTCAATCTCGGGTTGAGAGATTTTCTATAGGCTCGATTCCGGACAATCTCTTTTATTCGGTAATAATCAGCGTTCTGGTCTCCCTGAATTCTTTGGAGTGAACAATCATCTGGTAAATTCCTCTGCTTGGTTTGATCTGGGATTTCATCACAAAACTGTTTTGGTTTGCTGGTAAAGATACTCTGTGCAGAAGTTTTCCATTGAGATCGATTATTTCAATTTGTGCAGGTGATAGAAGATTCCTGTAAAAATTGATGCTTATGCTGTTGTCTGACATCTTAACACCAAAAGACCTTTCGTTTGACTTTTCCGGGCGCTTTTTCACAGATGTAGTTCCGTAATTAAGGGAATCGGCAGGAAGTGTAAATGTAATCTCCTCACCACAGCCATTCCTCTCAACAACAAGATCTCCCCAGTTCCATTTGCCAGTAGTGTCAATAGTGAGCAAATAGAAGGCATTGTAGGCCAAAAGAGTGTCCTGAAAAGTCCAGTAAAGACCCATATGATTTTTCATTACCTCTTCGATTCTTGAAACAGTCACATCGGTGACACCGGTAATAATTTTCTGATTTATAAGCCATTTAAGCTCTGTTGCAACTGCTCTGGCATAATCGAACCCAATAAAATATTCGACATCAGGGTTGGTTATTATTTTCATGCTGGGGGATACCAGTGTTTTGGTGTTATCCAGGACTGTAAAATCCAGATAGACCATGGCTTCGGGATTGTAGTGACTTCTGTATCTGATTGCGCAGGTGTTACCCAGATACCACCTAATACCGGTATTAATGTTATTAATCTGAATGTTCAGAGGAATTGAACCGGGATGAAGAGCTTCTGCCGGTTTTATATTGAATACCAGAGTTTCTGTCATCAGCGCTTTGCAGGCATCTCCATTTGCATTATGCAGCAAAGTGAATTTCAGTATCGGAGGATTACTTTCTGTTAATTTGCAATCTGAGTAAAGGACAAATTCATGTGAGTTACATCCTCCACCATATTTTACCTCTATTTGGAGTAAGCTATTGGTGAGATATACATTCTCTATGGTGACCATATCGTTCCAGTCAAGCGGTTTCTTATCTGGTGTAAGGATGATCACATCTTTAGCAGGTAAATCAGAGTCGTTAATTCTGCAGTCCCTGAAAAAATGGGTGCCTTCTGTTCCCAGACTGTCGAGATAGCCCAGATTGAATCCTTCGCCATTGTTGAACAGCACCCCGGATGAATAAGCAGCATCCGGGCTGATGCATGCATCAACTGAAGAGCTGAAAAACAATCCTGCAAAAAGAACCGGTAAGAAATTTCTCCTTTTCATAAGATGCCTCCTGTTTGATTTTCACAGTAAATGGTTTTATAAGTGATTTTAACCCTTGACTCCTGAAACGTTAATTTCCATGCATGCTACAGAAAAAAAACTATTCAGAGAAAAAGAGTTGCACGTTGTCTGTATTCATTAAGCTTTGTACCAGAATTTCCTTTCCCACCGACCTTTCGATGGAGTTTTTTGAGTTTGATACTGTTGCTTTTATAAAATAGGTCCCCTGAGGGATTCCTTTTATCTGAAATGCACCGGCAGAATCGATTCCTGTGTGAAACGGAGTTCCACTGAGATACACCTTTATCATCGATTTATAAGGTTCTGATGGCTGATCGATAAACACATTCCCTTCAATAGACCCGCCATAACTCAGGGTATCCTTTAGTGTGTCATCTATCGATGGGCCTGCTGCGATGGAGTTAAATGCAAGTGACTTTTGCGAGAGCCGATCGAAAATAATAATGTTGTAGGTACCATTTAATGAATTGAATAAGATCCGGCTCTGTTCTGAGATGCTTTTGGCAGAGTCACAGAATCCCTCTTCAGTTACCGGATTATATCTATCATTAAATATCATGATATCTGCCTTTACTGCGGTATCTGAAGTAATGGTTACTTCTGCAGTTGAATCGGAAATAATGAGAGTTGCATTTATAGTTTCGGTTGCGCCACCATCACCGCCCTGAGTTGTTTGTACTGCACAGGTACTGATCATACAGATAAGGAGCAGGGCAGTAATTTGAAAGATCCGTTTCATTCTTCTTTCCTTTCATGTAAACAGAGTGGAAAGAGCTGCACGTTTAGCTGAATTACCCGGTCACAGTTTTTACTTTGATTTGCAATAGCCATGATTTCGGATCTAAACTGCTCGATTCTTGCTTTTATCTTCTCCATACCTTCTTTATTGGTACTGAGAGTGACTGTGGAGATATCCCTAAGCTCTTTTTCTATGTTGTATAGGGCGGTTTTAGCCAGGTCCATCGAGTCACTTTGATATTTGCGAATTGCAGAAGGATCAACAGAAGAGCCTGCTGCTGTGATCAGGTTATCCGTTTTTTTTAGAATGTGGTTTTTATCCCGATAAATTAAATTAAGTCGAAGCAGAAGCTCGATTGCTTCACGAATTTCCTGTACACTGACCTGGGGAGTGATTATTTCTGAGATTTGTCTGTAATTATCGGAGACCTCAATGACAGAGATGATTTCCCGGATTGCCGAGTAGTACCACTTGTTAAAGTACTGCTGCTGATCTGCCGCGATGCTTCTGACATTGGATGG
>CAYPMS010000209.1:1760-4257 GCA_964411655.1 uncultured Fibrobacter sp. | reverse complement strand
TCGATATTAATAATGAACTTCAAATCTCTGTCAGTAAAATGAAAGTACATGGTAGCTTTTACTTTTGCAGTTGCTTCTGGATCGATATACGAGTTCAATTCTTTCATCAGAATTACAGGATCCTTGGTCACCCGTTCTGCAATAATATTCTCATCATGTATTCCCTCTTTATATGCTTCTTCCACATATTCCCAGTATATTTTCGCATAGTTGATATAAATTTCACTTGTCTTTACTATAGGAGTTTTGGCTTTTTCTATAGTCTCTTTTTCGATAAAGCCATTCATCCCCAGCTCATAACCAGCCCTTTCAAAAGCCTTTTCGATGATTGTAATTGTCTTTGGCTTTGCCAGTTTAAATCTCAACAGATAAGATTCCGGTCTGATCAGAATACCGCAGGTATCCAGATTCATCCCGTTTGCGATCAGGTTAAATGTTCTGATAATGGCAGAAAAATTCTCCTCCTCCTTGAATGCGCCACAAGTCAATAATCCCAGTTTTTTGTTTTTCCACCTCTCAGGATATCTGATGCTGTTACGCATGAGGCCAAGTGGTGAACTGTTAAAACCATATTCTGAAAAAGGAAGTGTTCTTTCAAGAAATTTCAGCATCTCACAATTCATGGTATAATGGTACATGGGGGTTGCCAGAAAGATTATGTCAGATTCCAGAATTTGCTCCATCAACTGGTCCATATCATCACGTATAACGCACTTTCCCGGAGTGGCAGACCAGCACCTGTAGCAGCCCATGCATGGTTTGATATGACAACTTAACAGATCGATCTCTTTTACAACCGAATCGGTCTTAGCCAGACCATCTTTGAAATGGCTCAGCATTTTGGCAGTGTACCCGGTTTTTCTGGGGATTGCCTTAACCAATAAAATTTTCATTTCCCCTCCTGCTTCTGAATTGCCAGAGTGATGAAACCTTTTGCAACTGTAATATTATCAACAAAAGCAGCTACTTTGTATTTATAAAGAGCACCAAAACTCTCAAGAAAAACCGACTCAAGAATAAGGGTCATCCCAGGTTTGACCGGTTTCATAAACTTCATCTGGTCGGAAGCCAGATAGAAAATTGAACTCTCCTGGTCATCAGAAGCTCCTTTGGTTTCTTTCTTGGTAAAACCCCATAATAAACCGCTTGTCTGCGCCAGTGCATCAGTCATTAATACACCAGGCATTATCGGTTCAGAAGGGAAATGGCCTTTAAAATGAGGTTCATCAGACCTTAAATACCTGGTAGCAACAATTTTTTTATTCGGCTTGAATTCGATAATGTTATCCACAAAAAGAAATGGTTCTCGGTGCGGAAGCAGTTCCAGAATATCGGAAAGACCATAGATTATTTTTTTTTCCATTCCTTCTCCATTCATAAATATTAAATATCAAAACCTAAATAACAAATATTTAAATTAGAAATAACAGAAGCTCACTAATTGACGAAGTGATTCCACTTAATACGAGGCAGAAAGGATCACTCCTGGCTCATCTTAAGCAATTCTGCACTCATGATCCGATATACTTCGTTAGTCAATTCGTTAACAGTTTTCCCTTCCGGATATACTGGTTCCAGAAAATGTATTTTATACTTTACCCTTTCCAAAGGAAAGAATGAGGAAAATTGCTTGGTCATAAATGGTGCATCATTATACAGCAGAACCGGCACTACAGGAACACCATTGTTAACCGCGACTGAAAATGCCATTTTCTTGAAGTCCGTCAGTCTGTCGCCTGATTTGCGAGTTCCTTCAGGAAAAAAGAGAATGCTCTGATTTCTGAGAATTTCAGAACATTTTTTTTCGGTTCTGATTAATCCATCAGCTGACTGGACATCTATTTCACAAAAATCAAACCATTTAACAAATATCCTGTAGATAAGCAGTTTGGCATATTTGGATTTCATCGTAGGTTTTATATAGTTGATATAAGACATCAGAAGAGGCCCATCCAGCTTGCCTCTGTGATTGCAAACATACACATTCGGAGTTTGCAAAGGCACTCCCTCCAGTCCTTTTACCTCTTTTATTTCGATAACTCTCAGTGTGGTCAGAACTTTTCGGATAAAAAACGCCAGAGAGTAATGCAGTAAAGATGCCGGAAGTTTATAGTTACCAATACGCTTACATACCATGACAAAAGGAAGAATTGCGAGTGAGAAACACGTAGAACCCACCAGATAAAGTGTGTGGCCGATTAAAGATGCCAGTATTTTTAAAACTATTTTCATAATCAATTTCTGAAAACTGTAGTAAATCAGACCATTATCAAAATCCTATGATGAAACCACCCGAAGGAAACACCGGCAATTGATACACGATTGCAGGTTCATCTTTCTGATCATCGTAGAGATAAGTCCATATATTTTTCCTGTTATACAGGTTTTGAACTTCAAAATAAAAGATAGCCTTAACCAAACCATAACTGTACCTTCTTTCCCATCGCAAATCCAGGCGATGATAAGGATCCATTTGCGCAGTATTCAGTGCATCCTG
>CAYPMS010000209.1:0-1660 GCA_964411655.1 uncultured Fibrobacter sp. | reverse complement strand
CCGTATCTCCAGTAAGATCTGGAATGAGAGTATGCCAGAGAAAATGAAAACATATCGGTCAGTTTTTTCTCCGAAAAGAATTCTATACCATAGCTTTTGCCCTCCCCTGCTCCGCATTTATGGTAACCTTTCATGAAATAAAACTGCTGATCACCAAAATCGTAAAGATAATCCAGCGAAAGGTTGTTATACCTTTTGTAAAAAGACTCTACCACGATGTTTATCCCGGCAATTCCAGGCGAACAATTCACCCCTAGTACACCGGTAACCGCACGTTTTGCTTTCAGATTCCTGCTATCAGTGTTAAGTAACAAATCAGAATTATCAGGAAACTGATTCTGGATTCCAAACGATGAGTTAAAGGTCAGCATATCATTTAGCACATATGAAATGCCTACTCTGGGGTCAACAATCGCTTCTCCGGTATATCTGAAATATCCACCACGTACTCCGGTAATGAGCCTGATCCCGGAATCAAAAAACAATGACGATGAAAGAAAGCCTCCACCGGTTTCACTTTTTAGATTGCCTGATCTGTAGGCTGCAGTGCGGATGTCATTTCCGGCTGAATCCTTCATCGGCCTTTTCAAACCGTTCTCATAAAAAAACAGAGTATCACCCCTGTTTCGTCTTTCCATGTCAATTTCTGTATGTTTACCGAATAAACCGGATCTGACTTTTATAAAATCGTTCAGAAACAGTTCGGATTCCAGCTTGAGCGTATATTCTCTTACTGCAGTTTCATTAATAAAAACCATATCATTACCGGATGTGGTATTATATCCGGAATTGCTGAATTTATTATTCACAGCGGATACAGTCATAACAGAATGTATTCTGTCAGTGAATTTTCTTTCCCAATTGACACCTGCCAATAAATTGGTACTTCCTGAATTAATGACATCTGCACTGAGGCCATGAGTCTCTTTACCGTTTTCGATTTCGATACGGCTGTCTCCATACATCGACAACAGCGACATTGTACTGTTCCTGAAAGACTGCTTCAGCTTCCCCTGAGCTGCCCAGTATTTTGGTACAGCAGTACCGGGTTCGAATTTCGACACCAGATCCAGATAGCTTTTGTTTGCACTGAAAATGAAATTACTTCTGGGCCATGCCGGCCCCTCTATATGGAAACCGGCTCCGGTAATACCCAGATCTGCTCCTGCAAAAATCAGCTCATCATTGCCATCTCTTAGGGTAACATCGATAACCGAAGATGCTTTTCCACCATACTTGGCTGGCGGGGCTCCAGCACTGAAAACCAGCTTCTGTACCAGTAAAGGATTGAGCAACGATAAAACACCCCCACCGCTGCCTTCCTCTGCAAAGTGGTTCGGATTTATTACCTCGATATTATCGATTAGAAACAGGTTCTCATTTCTCATTCCCCCTCGCACAATGACTTCATTGACATTGTCTGCACCAGAAACAACACCTGGCAGATTCTGAACAATACGCTGTACATCCGCAAGTGCCCCCGGAGCCCTCATCAATTCACTGTTAAGAAACGTCCCGGTCGAAGTCACCATTTCAGGATTCTTCTCAACCACCTTTGCAGTAACGGAAATACTTTGAAGACTGTGTATTACCGGCTCCAGTTCTATATGCAACTGCTCAATCTTTCTTCCGGAAACATACACATCATTTCTTTTATACA
>CAYPMS010000208.1:0-4303 GCA_964411655.1 uncultured Fibrobacter sp. | reverse complement strand
TGATAATATTTTGATTCTTTGAATTAATATACATAGTGTAATACTAAATATTTCATACTTTTTTAAAAATTTTAATATCAAATAATTAAAATATCTTTAAGATATAATTTTGTTAACGCTCGATGAGTACAGATCTTATTGAGTGAGTGAGGATAATAAATGATTAAAAAGGAAAGTGCAGTTTCGCCAGTCGTTGGCGTTCTGCTGATGCTGGTGGTGACAATTATTATTGCCGCAGTTGTCAGTGGATTTGCCGGAGGACTTGCGGGTTCACAGGAAAAGGCACCCCAGGCAAGTTTTGAAGTTAAGGCAGGGAGTCAGGATGGACAATTAGAAATATCATTTGAGCATTTGGGTGGAGATCCGGTTCTAACTAAGGATTGCGAATTAATTACATTTCTTACTCTTCCGAATGGAACAGTAGTAAAACATGTCCAGACTCCTACTTCTCCCCTTGGAAGAGGAAATACAGCACCAGCTGCTATGTATTCCAGAGGCCCTCATTTGACAGACCCCCAGAAATACGCCTACCCATGTAATCCAATAGGTGCTGATGTTACTTTACCAACCGGATGGATATTGAATGGAACTGACACATTGGGAACTTCAGAAAACCCGGCATGGTTCGGAAAAGCAGTATGGCTTCCAGGTGACGTAGCCAGAACCTATCATTCAGGTATGACTGCAAACATCCTGGGGCTGGTAAGCAACCCACAGCCGGGAACTGATGCTGAATATAACGCTGCAATAGCAATATTAAATGAGGCATACACGAAAAACTCGAATGTAGAGATCAAACTGCTTCATAAACCAAGTGGAAAATACATTCTGGATAAGAAGATTGTTTTGAGGATGTGAGAGACAATGAAACAGATAACCCAAAAAGAATCAGCAGTCTCTCCAGTTATTGGTGTTCTGCTTATGTTGGTTGTGACAATCATTATCGCAGCCGTCGTTTCAGGATTTGCCGGAGGACTTACTGGCGGGCAGGAAAAAGCACCACAGGCATCGATAAGTGCTACAGATTTCCAGATCAAAGATGTCAGATATATTGGTTCAAATCTAAATTTTGGTCAGGGACTACGGGCTCCAGCTCAGGGAGCATCGAATCCTGCAGCAGATATCTTTGTTACCTTTGAACACAAGGGAGGAGAGCCCATCAATCTTGATGGAGTTGAAATGCATTTAAGTGCATTAGATCAACCCCATTCAGGAACAGTAGTAAGTAGAACACTTACACCTCAAACCGGCCCTGAAATGACTCATTCACAGGGAACTGCAGGAACAATTGGACTTAAATCAGGTATTTCCGGCTGGAGTCAGAGTTGGAGTAAATATATCGAAAAATTCCCGGATAAAACCAGTACGACAGTGAAACCTGGAGAGCGATTTGTTCTTCACGCTGATTATGCAAACAACAACGGTCAGGTAGCGTGGCACCAGCAGGCCGGCGCATATCCATTCTTCATCAAGCAGGGCCAGGTTTTAGTCTACGACTTGATCGATAAAAATACCCAGAAGAGTATCTCAAGCGGTAAAGTAGTTGTACCGGAGTTTAGTGTGAGAACCAGTTAATCAGAGGGAAAAAGAATGAAATATAATTATCGTTCATATGAAGATGCAGTCTCACCAGTTATTGGCGTCCTCCTGATGCTGGTTGTGACCATCATTATTGCGGCAGTTGTATCCGGGTTTGCTGGGGGACTGGCAGGGGATACACAGAAGGTTCCCCAGGCAAGTATACAGGTAAAGACCGGATATGGCACAAATTTTTATGGGGATGCCATTGATAAAAACAATTTTGGCATTTATTTTGAACATTTAAGCGGCGATCCAATTCCAACCAAAGATATTGAGATTATCACTTATCTCACGTTACCAAATGGAACAGTGGTTACTCACAAACAAAATGCAAATTCTCCATTTACTAATGAAACATCTACGGGGTATACTCGTGTACCATTTATCCGGGACCAGATGATGGGGAATTACTATAATACTACAGCCCAAATTGATGCAGGAGGTAGTAATCCCTGTTGGTTTGGAGTTTATACATTTATGCCAGGACAAACAGTAAGAACCTATAAAAAGGGATCAACTGCTGGATTCCTTGGCCTCATACCTGAATCTTCACTCTACCCGGTTAACGCAGCAGATTTTGCAGCTGGAGCAGATTTACTTGAGCAATGTATTCAGAGCGGATCACAGGTAGATATCAAATGGCTCCATAAACCGAGTGGTAAGTATATCCTTGATACAAAGATCAATCTGCAGGGGTGAAAAAGTTGATAAATATTGTACATAAAGAAAATGCCGTCTCACCAGTCATCGGAATTCTGCTTATGCTGGTGGTGACTATTATCATCGCCGCTGTTGTATCTGGGTTTGCCGGTGGGCTCGCCGGTGATACCAGTAAAGCACCCCAGGCTAGTATTGTTGCGAAAGAGATTGTAGTAAACGAAGCATATGATGGTTCAAATACGAATTATGACTTTGATGTAGTATCAGGAAAAGCTGCTGATATCTATATTGTCTTTGAGCATCAGGGTGGAGATGGGATAAACCTGAATAATGTTGAATTATACTTGGGATGTATAAAATACCCAAGTGAGAAATCAGTAATTTCAAATGGAAAAACACCTGATAGCAGTGATTCTTTGTATGGTGATCATGCGAATATTCAATCTGCATTCTCTAAAGGATGGACAAAGTACCTTGAAACATTCCCTGAGAAAGGAACAATAAGTTCTCCGGGATCAAAATTTGTTCTCCATGCTGATTATGCCAGGTGGAGAATTTCAGGAGATAGTTCTACTCCATGGAAGAAAATATCCTGGAAACCGAATGGTGCAGCGGGGGCATTCAGTGTTGATGTTGGTGATTATCTGACCTATGACATTATTGACAAGGCAACGAAAAAGTCAATTGCATCAGGACAGATACCAGTAAAAGACTTTACAGTCTCATTAACCTAATTTTTTTAAAAGGGACAAATTATCTATTTTTTCTTGCTTTCTTTAAAATGGAGAGTTCATGACAAAATTCGTTCCAATCATTCAGTTGCACAATATCTACACCGCATATGAAGGAGCGAATCGCCCAACATTATCTGATATCTCCCTTTATGTGGAGAAAGGAGAGTATGTTATCATAGGCGGTCCGAACGGTGCCGGAAAAACTACACTCCTTGAAACGATTAACGGGATGCTCACCATAACCCATGGAACTGCAACAGTGTGCGGATATGATGTCCGAAAAGATGGAACCAGGGTCAGGTGCAATGTCGGGTACCTCATTCAGAACTTTGCATTCGACCCGCTCACACCCTTCTCTGTAGAGGAAGTGGTGATCATGGGGAGATATGGAATGATTGGGACGTTTCGGATACCGAAAGAAGAAGATTACATCGCTGCCAGGTCAGCCATGTCTCTTCTTGGGATCGAAGACCTGAAAGAAACTCCAATTGGTCAGTTATCTGGCGGACAACAACAAAAAGTCCTCCTTGCATTAAATCTTGCCAGAAACCCGAAAGTTCTCCTTCTTGATGAACCCTTTTCAAATCTGGATATGTTTGCCAGAGAGACTATCAATTCACTCCTGACCAGGCTCGTGAACCAGGGAATGACCATTCTCATCGTCTCCCATGCATTCGATGATCTTCCCGATCAGAATGTCAGGGTCGTTGTTATGAATAATGGTAAAATAATCATGAATAAAATATCAGCACCTGGAAGTGTTGAAGAGACAATTAGATCCCATGGATCAGGTATTACTCATGCTTGAATTTATAATTACAAACATCGTAGTCTGCCGGGCTGTTGAAGCAATGCTTTTTGCATCAATCGCGTGTGCAGTCCTTGGTGTAATCATCACCCAGATCCAGATCTCTTCGATTGGGTTTACCATGTCCCATGCTGCATTTGCAGGTGCGGCAATTGGTATCTTCTTCTCAATTAACGCCACCCTTTCTGCAATAATAGCCAGTGTCTGTGTTGCTCTTCTGATAGGTCCCTTAAGTGAAAAGGCTAAGGTATCTGCGGATACCGCCCTGGGACTCCTTTTTGGTATCTGTATGGCTCTTGCAATTTTTTTCATTGCGTATATGACGATGCTTGGGAAGGGTTTTTCTGCCATGGGACTAATGTTTGGAAATGTAATTTCATTATATCGCGAAGATGTTTATCTTCTCGCCCTCGTCTGCATCGTATCGGTCGCATTTGTGGCAATTCTCTACAAGGAGATAACCTGGTATCCTATCCATAAACCAAGGTTTAATAGACACTTTACGAATACTCAATCAAAA
>CAYPMS010000207.1:0-4360 GCA_964411655.1 uncultured Fibrobacter sp. | reverse complement strand
CAATGGCTTAAGAAAATTAGCCTGACGGCTATGCGATGCAAGATCGGGATTGAGCCCGCCTTCCTTAGTACTCAAGTACCGCGTTCAAGGCTTATCATCTCTATATCTTACACATCTGCATCCACCTATATTGCGGAATTTAGGTTAAAAAAACTTATTGACAATAAAACATGTATATTTTATAATTAAGTTTCTTGGTTTTTGCTCACATTTTTTCTCCACATACTGATTCTCGGAAAAACAATACATCAGAAACATCTTCAGGTTATAAAGATGTTTCCGAAAGTATTATGCCTTGTTAAATAAATGAAATAAGAAATTCATTAAAGGGGGGGCAGTCCATGCATGAAAATAATGATCTGCAGGATACACTTGTACAGAAGCTGTTAAAAGAGATCAAGCTTCTGGAAGAAGAGGTCGAGACTCAGGCATACATTAACGGACTTTGGGTAAGATATAACCAGACGCTAAAGCAGGTGATCGATTCAGAATATTCCGATTCTCCCCTTGCAGATGCAGTTCGGGAATCTATCAAGGAAGGTAAAAGCTGGGAAGATGTAAAAGAATGGTTAGTTGAAGCTAAGAAGGCGGAAACCGAGTTTTTCGAGCGCATCAAACCCGATATAGATCAGCTCTCAGATCTTAAACAGTTAAAAAGTGAAATCAATTTTCTCCGAGGCGTAATCCGTTCACTTCTTTCCACCAGAGAGATGAAACTGGAGAGTATAATCTGCGGATACAGAAACTGGAATCAGGAAGTAAACACCGAGATAGAGGAACTGCTTAAGAGTAATGGCTTTTATTGTGAAGGATAGCATTGACCACTGCTCTGGTGGTGGTTTCTTTTATTACAAAAGTATTTCATGCTAGTTTGCAGCACTTAATGGCAAACAAACCAGTTTTCACTTATTTTCCCGTTGAATATAGGACCGTTGTTCCTCTACCTCCAAAGCTTTTACTTATTATATTCCTCTCATCTTTGGCAATAACCAGAAAGTAAAATGTGGTACTATATCCTTTATCTATCGGTCTGAAGGTATACGAGTACCATTCATCCTCTTTAACAAAAAGTGGTGAAGTTCCCCTGGTAAATCCGATTAATGTGTCTGTACATTCATCTGGTTTGCTTCCTAACAAAATTGCATATTGTGTATTCTGCTTATCTTTTGCGTCCTCGTTCATCCAAGAGAGTTTAACTTGGAGACTGTCCAGTTTTTCGAAGGAAGTCTGTGGCTCCGGGGGAGGCTCATCGGGAAAAACAACAAATGTAAGTGGTATTGATTTAATACTGTCATCGTCTTTTCCCCAAACACGCATTGTTCTTGCAACATTCTTTTGAAGATATCTGACAACCAATTTAGACGAGGCTGTTGGCCCATCATCGATGATATTATTTGCATCCATGTCCCAGTAAAATTCCATATACTTTCCATTAACATCTGTAGCATTGATCATGATTGGTGTGTACTCGCTTCTTGCAACATAGAACATTGTGTCAAGAGCGGTTTCGGTTGCGCCCTTCTTCCATTGAATAGAATCTCCAAAATTTGCACCAGAAAGTACAGGTCTGCCCATCTTTACAAGTACGCTACAGATTTTGGAGGTGATAATTAAATCGTCATCCATAACCATGGTGTTAACGGTTACTAACTTTTCTCCAAAAGTAGTATCCCAGGAAAAGGAAAAAGTGTCAGTAACCGTTGAGCTGTCATCCCAGACACCATTATTATTCCAGTCAACCCAGCGTTTTATTATGGATCCGTTATCTGTTGAGTTAAGTGATAACTTGTTAATGTCATTTACCCAAACCTCCGGTGACGAGAATCCGTTTATCACTGGAGTACCTTTATCTACATAAACTTTCTTATCGTAATACATCGTTCTCTTATCATCATCAATAACCCACACCCTGATTGTTCTTTCTCCAGCGGAACTGGTATCAAAACGATGATTGAAACTGACAGAACACGCTTTGGCCGGTGAAATCAAAGTGCAACTATCCTCTGCTGTGCCATTCCCATCCCAACTGACAAACACCTGGTTAACGGTTCCATTGGTATCACTGGCATATACAACAAGAAAGAAACTATCATTCACATAAAGAGATTTTTCTGAATGCAGAACAGAAATACTGTCTATCACAGGATCGCCAGCCCTCACCAGAACCGAATCGAAATAAGGCTGACTATACTGATAGAGACTGTCCATAGCCTTGAAATAAATATATTTCCAGCCGGGCTTATCATATACCATGTTTAATATGTTGTGATCTATTTGATAATAATCAACCCCTTTATCAGAGTATAAATACAATACTATACCTTTATTTTTCCCTACATCTTCTGCAACCACCCTGAATGTACAAGTGTCATTTATAAAAACAGTTTCAGGATGAATTACATTTTTAATAGTCGGATTATTTGGTAAAACATTTATATAAAGGGTCTGAGGCTTAACAGCATATTCCCCCAGAACATTTACACAATTTACCTTTATAGTAAAGAAACCGGTATCCGGGAATACCTTCTCTATAAAATTGGTTTCGGTTTCCAGATCAATTACGGTATCGTTGTCCAGATACCAGAAATATCTGCTAATTTGGTGAGGATGCGGATCAAGGGAAGCTGTCAGCTGCATAGTGTCCCCTGCGTACACTGTCATTTTAAGAGTCCCGGGATTAAAAACCGGTTTTTCTGTAAAAATTTCGATTTTCAACGTATCCAATTTTGAAATTACCCCATAAGAATCTTTAGCCCAGGTGATCAGATAATGATCTTCCTTATCCCTGAAACGGTAACCCCACAGCTCATCGGCACGCCTTCTTTCAACAATTGTAGTATCAGACAATACCACCATATAAAACACAGTATCTATAATGGCATCATTAGGATCAGGCGATCGCACAGTAACCCTGAAATCCAAACTGTCATTCAGTTTCAGTGTGGTATCATTTTTTAGTTCAAAATAACATTCCGGTTGGTATACTCTGGTTTTCACATTACGAATCAAAGATAAGGTAGTATCCAAAGATGTCGAATCACTACCCACGATAGCCTTGACCTCTATTGAAAAACTTTTGACACTGTCTTCAAAAAAGAAATAGAGGCTGGAGCTGTCCTCATTCAATGAATCTCTGCAGCCCTGAGGATAGGTCCAGACATATCTTATACTATCAGAATTTATAACTCTTTTTAATGCATCGATAGTCCGCACTTCCCAGGAATACCATTTCCTTATTCTTATCTCAGAAGGGAAAGGATTAACCTCTTCGAGTATATACTTCGAAACCTTAGCCTTGTAAATTAAAGTATCGGTATTTCCATTTATAAAAGAGTAATTGACACCGGTAAGACAGATTTTGTGCCACAATGTGTCTTTAATCGGACTCAGTTCAATCGTATTCTCTTTTGTACCTTTAATCATCGCACCATCATCAATAACCCATAAGAACGAATCTGCTTCACCGGATGCCATAAAGTGAGGACTTTCACCGTATTGAAAATAAACAGTATCAGAGGCACTCATGAATTCCACCTCTGGAATTGTGTAAAGAATCTTCTGGTCGGCAATGATTTTAGGAAGTGAAACCAGTCCGTTCTTGTCAGTGGCTAATACACTTAAAGATGTAGGAGTAGTATCGGAAATTGGTACATCACAGATAATGGTAATGTGTTTTCCAGTTGCACTTTGAGCAGTCGATGTAAGAAACTGCTTTTGGGCATTTGAATATACGGTAAAAGAGACCATGCCTGTGTCATCATCGCTGAAATCGACCTCGATCACCGGCTCCTCTCCCAAACGAAGTAAATCACGCAAAAAAACAGACTCTATCACCGGTGCCTCACCCTGGAATCTGACCATAAACGGTTTAAGCTTATAACTTCCATCCTCACTGTATATTGTAGCATTTACATTTATGGTATCGTGACCATCATGATTCAGAAAGAAATGATCGGAAACAGATGCAGTGTCAAATGGTACCGAAGAGATGTGCCAGATTACTGTGAGAGACGAATCGATTTTTAGTAAGTCAGTGCGTCTGACCTGCAATTTAGCCGGGACATTTTTCCCTGCTACAGTATCACCGGAAATGGTGTAGGGATTGATAACGGAGATATTTCTCCCATAGAAATCCTTCTTAAGATTGGGACGTGTTGCCACCACAGAGAGTTTACCAGAGAATGGTTCAAGAAATACCAGTCTTATGCTATTTTTCTGATCTGATTCGTGTTTAAAAAGAACTGGTGGCTCAGTAATTAAGTCGAATTGGTAATACTTATCTTTTCCGGTATCTTTAACAGTAACAGAATATGACTTCAGAATTTCGATAGTACCTGTGTCCAGTTCTCCCCATTCGATA